>JAFAFF010000254.1 GCA_023423605.1 Pseudomonadota bacterium | reverse complement strand
GCACCGTGGGCAACGGCACGCGCATCGCCGATATCCGCCGTGTTGCCGACCAGCTGGCGATCTCGCGGCTGCTGGACAGCAGCGGTGAGCTGGCGCGGTTGAAGCAGCTGTCGACGATGGCTGACCGCGTGGATTCCATGTTCTCGGACGCGGCGACCAATGTCGCCGGCGTGTGGTCCAATTTCTTCGATTCGGTGAGCGGCCTTTCGTCCAATGCCTCGGCGACCGCGGACCGGCAGAACGTGCTGGACAGCGCCAATACGCTCGCAAACCGGTTCAGGCAGCTCAACAGCAACCTGCACACCCTCAACAGCGAGGTCAACAACGGCATTTCCGCGGCCGCCACGGAAATCAACCGGCTGGCGTCCGAGGTGGCGCAGTTGAACGCCGCCATCGGCAGCAGCGCGGCCAATGCGGCGCCGGACCTGCTGGACCGGCGCGACCAGCTGGTGGCCAGCCTGGTCGGCTACACCGGGGGTTCGGCGGTGATCCAGGACGGCGGCTTCATGAACGTCTATACCGCCAGCGGACATGCGCTGGTGGTTGGCGCCACCGCCAGCAAGGTCACCACCATCACCGACGCCTACCAGCCCGAACGCCTGCAGCTGGCCCTTGAAACCCAGGGCGCGAAGGTGGTGCTGGACAGCCGTACGCTGGGCGGCCAGGTCGGCGGCCTGATGGAATTCCGTGACACGATCCTGTCGCCCGCACAGGCCGAACTGGGCAAGCTTGCCATCGGCCTGGCCAGCACCTTCAACGAAACACACCGCAACGGCGTGGATCTCTACGGCCAGATGGGCGTGGACCTGTTCAACATCGGCACGCCGCGGATCACCAGCAACACCAGCAATACCGGCAACGCGACCCTGCAGGCCAGTTTCGGCGACCTGTCGAAGCTGGACGCGCAGAACATCGTGCTGCGCTTCGATGGCACGCAGTGGCAGGCCAGCCGCGCCGATACCGGTGCCAGCATCGCATTGACCGGCAGCGGCAGCGCGGACGACCCGCTGCGGATCAACGGCGTGGAAATCGTGGTATCCGGAACGCCGGCGGGCAACGACCGCTTCCTGCTGCAGCCCACCGCGGGTGTGGCCGGCAGCATGTCGGTGGCGATCACCGATCCCTCCCGCCTGGCCGCCGCAGCACCCGTGAAGGGCGCCGCCGCGGTAGCCAATACCGGCACCGGCAAGCTCACCGACGTCAAGGTCAACGACGCGGGCAACGCGGCATTGCGCAATCCGGCATCGATCGTCTTCATCTCCGCCACCGAATACACCATCGACGGCGGTGCGCCGCTGCCCTACACCGCCGGCCAGACCATCAGCGCGAACGGCTGGAGCTTCATGCTGGATGGCGCACCGAAGCCGGGCGACACCTTCGACATCACCCCGACCGGCGCAGGCTCATCGGACAACAGCAATGCCCTGGCGTTGGCGAAGGTAGAGGACGCAAACGCGTTCAGTGCCGGCACCGTCACCCTCAACGGCGCGCTGGCCGGGCTGACCACGCAGGTCGGCGCCGCCGCGCGTTCGGCCGGGTACTCGCTGGATGCCCAGCAGGTGATCGCCGACCAGGCACAGGCCGCGCGCGATTCCATCTCCGGCGTGAACCTGGACGAGGAAGCAGCCGACATGCTCCGCCTGCAGCAGGCCTACCAGGCCGCCTCGCAGTTGATCTCCACTGCCGACACCCTGTTCCAGACCATTCTGGGAGCCGTATCGCGATGAGTGACCGTATTTCCACCGGGATGATGTTCAGCCAGTCGGTGTCACTGATGCTGGCCAAGCAGAGCAAGCTGAATCATCTGGAGCAGCAGATCTCCACCGGCAGCAAGCTGGTATCGGCCAAGGATGATCCGGTTGCGGCCGGCACGGCGGTGAACCTGGATCGCGTGATCGCGAACCTGGACCAGCTGGAAAAGAACGCCAGCAACGCACAGAACCGCCTGGGGCTGCAGGAAAACGCGCTGGCCCAGGCCAACGACCTGATGAGCCGTGCGGTGGAACTGAGCATCCAGGCCAACAGTCCGGTGCCGCAGAGCAGCGACCTCAAGGGTATCGTCGCCGAGCTGAAATCCATCCAGGACAGCCTGCTGTCGCTGGCCAACAGCCGCGATGGCAGCGGACGCTACCTGTTCGGTGGCAGCAGCGATGCCGACGCGCCCTTCCTGCGCAGCAATGGAACCGTCACCTACAACGGCGACCAGACCCAGCGCCAGGTGGAGGTGGCCCCCGGCCAGCTGGTGTCCGACGCGCTGCCGGGAAGCGAGATCTTCATGCGCATCCGTACCGGCGACGGCACCGTGGATGCCAGCGCGGCCGCCGGCAACACCGGCAGCGGCCTGCTCACGTCCATCAGCCGCGATGGCAGCGATGCCTGGAACGGCGGCGCGCTCAGCGTGCGCTTCACCGATGCCGGCGATGGCGCTTATGAGGTGCTGGATGGCAGCGGCGCGGTGGTTGCCACCGGCGTGCATGCAAGCGGCGAGGACATCGTCGCCGGCGGCGTGCGCCTGCGCATCGAGGGGTCGCCCGCTCCGGGAGACAGCTTCGACGTCGGTGCATCCGGTACACGCGACATCTTCAGCACCCTGCAGACCCTGGTGAACGCACTGGAGAGCGACCCGCAGACGCCGGCCGCCACCGCTGCCATGCAGAACGTTCTGCAATCGAGCATGCGCGACATCACCCGCGCCTCGGAAAACATGATCGACGCACGCGCCAAGGGCGGCACCCAGCTCGCGGCGATCGACGACGCGGCAAGCATGCGCGACGCCAGTTCGGTGGCCGTCAAGACCACCCTTTCCACCCTGCGTGACCTGGACTACGCCGATGCCATCGGCCAGTACAAGCTCGAAAACGCGGCCTTGCAAGCCGCGCAGACGATCTTCAGCCAGATGCAGGCGATGTCCTTGTTCAACATCATCCGCTGACCTACCTCCGGACGCCCCGGCGTCCTCATCCACAGACCCGAGCCACTGACGGAGACGCCCCATGGCACAGATCATCAACACCAACACGATGTCGCTGAACGCCCAGCGCAATCTTTCCACCAGCGGCAACTCGCTGGCCACCTCCATCCAGCGCCTGTCCTCGGGCCTGCGCATCAACAGCGCCAAGGACGATGCCGCCGGTCTGGCGATCTCCGAGCGTTTCACCACGCAGATCCGCGGCATCAACCAGGCCGCGCGCAATGCCAACGACGGCATTTCGCTGGCGCAGACCGCCGAAGGCGCACTGGGCGAGATCGGCAACAACCTGCAGCGCATCCGCGAGCTGGCCGTGCAGTCGCGTAATGCGACCAACTCGCCTTCCGACCGCCAGGCCCTGAATGCCGAAGTGCAGTTGCTGAAGGCGGAAATCCAGCGCGTGGCGGAGCAGACCAACTTCAACGGGACGCCGCTGCTGAATGGCAGCTTCGCCAACCAGGCCTTCCAGATCGGTGCCGACCAGGGCCAGACGATCAACATCGCGCAGATCGCCAATGCGAACATCAAGGACCTGGGCAACTGGAACCAGGTGGCGACCCCGGCGACGGTGACCGGTGCGGTACCAAACGGGGGTGCGATTGCAGGCGGCGCCGCTCAGCCGGGTACCGAATCCATCAATCTGACCGGCGTAGCCGACGCGGCTGCGGCGTTTACCTACCAGATCGGTGCTGGCCCGAACATCACCCTTGCCGCCACTCCTGGCCGTACGCCAGCACAGCTGGCCACGGAACTCGCAGACAGCATCAATACCCAGACTGGTATTGCGAACCTCGCGACCGTCGACAACGGCAACATCGCGCTGTCCAACACCAGCGCTACGGCGGTGGCGTTCACGGGCGACACCGGCACTGTCAGCGTCGCCGCACAGACCCCGGCCAGCGAAGCCATTGCGGCCTCCTTCACCGCGGGCAGCCTCACATTGACCGGCGCCAAGGGCACCGCGACCATCAACTTCGCCGCCGCCGGCGGTGCCGGGCAGCGCGCCAGCGATCTGGTCAAGGCGATCAACGACCAGAGCTACAACACCGGCGTGACGGCTTCGCTGGACAAGGCCGGTCAGGTGGTGCTGTCGTCGCAGGAAGGCGATTTCACCATCGCGGGGGGCGCCGACCTGACCGAACAGACCGGGCTGACCGCCGGAACCACCGACCCAACCGACTTGGCTGACCCCACCGCCGCGCTTGGCAGCCGCTGGACGCCCGGCGACTCGGTCACCGGCTTCGCTGCACTGGACATCAGCGACACCGTCGGCGCCGACAACGCGCTCAACGCCATGGACGCCGCGCTGAAGGCGATCAACTCCGCGCGTGCGGACATGGGTGCGGTGCAGAACCGCTTCAGCTCCACCATCGCCAACCTGACCACGTCCTCGGAAAACCTGTCGGCCGCGCGCAGCCGCATCCGCGATACCGATTACGCGACTGAAACCGCCGAACTGACCCGTACGCAGATCCTGCAGCAGGCCGGTACGGCCATGCTGGCCCAGGCCAACCAGGTGCCGCAGAACGTGCTGAAGCTGCTGCAGTAACCGGCTGCAGGCCGCCGGTCCACACAGCCCCGCCATGCAGATGGCGGGGCTTTTTCATGGCCGCACGAAAAAAATGTTGACAGGCGGCTAAAGGCAGGCATGGGACGGCCGTTATTGATCTCAGCAGCGGTACTACACCCCCCGCATGGGTCGGCAGCCACTGCATCCAACACCGGCCAGGCTGATCTGCCGGACCCACTGCCAAAAAGGAAAACGCACCATGGCACAAGTCATCAACACCAACTTCATGTCGCTCAATGCCCAGCGTAACCTGAGCACCAGCGGCAGCAGCCTGGCCACGTCGATCCAGCGCCTGTCCTCGGGCCTGCGCATCAACAGCGCCAAGGACGACGCCGCCGGTCTGGCGATCTCCGAGCGCTTCACCACGCAGATCCGCGGCGCCAACCAGGCTGCCCGCAATGCCAACGACGGCATCTCGCTGGCACAGACCGCCGAAGGCGCGCTGGGTGAAATCGGCAACAACCTGCAGCGCATCCGCGAGCTGGCCGTGCAGTCGCGCAACGCCACCAACTCCGATTCGGACCGCCAGGCCCTGAATTCCGAAGTGCAGCTGCTGAAGGCCGAAATCCAGCGCGTGGCCGAGCAGACCACCTTCAACGGCACCAAGCTGCTGGACGGCAGCTTCCAGAGCAAGGCCTTCCAGATCGGCGCCGACCAGGGCCAGACCATCGACATCGCGCAGATCGCCAACGCGAACATCGCGTCGCTGGGCAACTGGAACAAGGTTGACACCGCCGCGAAGATGACCGGTGCCGCTCCGACCGGTGGCGCGACCGCAGGTGGCGGCGCCGCAGCACCGGGCACCGGAACCATCGACCTGTCCGGCGTAACGGACCCGACCGAAGCCTACACCTTCACTATCAACGGCGACGACTTCGACGTGCCGGCCGATGCGGGTGGCACGCGCGACGCGGCCGGCCTGGCGACCGCCCTTGCGGGGGTAATCAACGGTGAGCTCGGCGCGGGCTTCGCCACGGTGGATGGTGATAACAACATCGCTCTCTCCAACACCACCGATGCAGCCGTCGCCTTCACCGGCGCCACCGGCACCATCAACGTAGCCGCACAGACCCCCGCTGGCGAGGCAACCCCCGCCTCCTTCACCGCCGGCAGCTTCACCCTGGCCGGTTCGAAGGGCTCGGTCACCATCAGCTACGGCGAAGCCGGCAGCGCAGCCCAGCGTGCCGACGAACTGGTCAAGTCGATCAACAGCCAGAGCTACAACACCGGCGTCACCGCCTCCTTGGACAAGGGCA
>JAFAFF010000248.1 GCA_023423605.1 Pseudomonadota bacterium | reverse complement strand
TCAGTAAGCCGTTTTCTGCCCCAGCACCTTGAATGCGGTCAGCGCGATGATGCGGATGTCCAGCGTCAGGCTCCAGCGGCGGATGTAATCGATGTCGTACTGCACGCGCTTCTTCATCGAGCGCAGCTCCAGCGTTTCACCACGCAGGCCGTGCACCTGCGCCCAGCCGGTGATGCCCGGCTTCACGTAATGCCGGTGCATGTAACGCACGATGAGCTTTTCGTACTGGTTGTTGTGCTGCACCGCATGCGGGCGCGGACCCACCACCGACATGCTGCCGCCCAGCACGTTGAAGAACTGTGGCAGCTCGTCCAGGCTGGTGCGGCGCAGGAAGGCACCGAACCGGGTGACGCGCGGATCGTTGCGGCTGGCCTGGGTGATCTTGTCCGGGGTTTCCGCATGCACGCGCATGGAACGGAACTTGAGCATCATGAATTCCTTGCCACCCAGCCCATGCCTGCGCTGCCGGAACAGCACCGGCCCGGGAGAGCTGAGCTTCACGCCTACCGCCAGCACCGCCAGCAGCGGCGTGAGTGCAATGACAGCAAGACCGGCCACCACCAGATCCTCGATGCGCTTGACCAGCCTGAACTGCGGATCGTGCAGGCCCTGCCGCACGCCGATCATCGGCACGTTGCCTACCTGGTGCACACCGGGATTGAGTGCGCCGTAGCCGCTGATGTCCGGGATGATGCGCACAGGTATCGGGTAACCCTCGATCTGCTTCAGCATCTTCTTGACCAGCTCGCCGCTGCCATGCAGCGAGATCCATATCTGGTCGAACTCGCTGCCGCGTTGGGCAAGGTACTTGGGCACATCTTCGATCGTGCCCAGGCAGAGCGGCCTGTCGCCATCGGGCCGGCTGGCGATATCGCCGGGGCTGGAGAAATAGCCGACCACTTCCTGGCCCATTTCCGGCTTGCTGCGCAGCAGACGATGCAGCTTCAGTGCCGGGGCGCGCATGCCCACCAGCAACACCCGCTGCCTGTCCATGCCGCGCACGCGCAGACGATGCAGCCGCAAGCGCAGGGACCCGCGGGTTAACCCCATTCCTATCAAGCCAAGGCCATACCAGCCCACCAGCCAGAACGTAGGTATGTTGCCAGCCAGATCCACCAGCACGGCATAGGTGGAGAACAGACCGAACACCGCTGTCCAGGCCAGCAGCAGTATCCACAGATCCGCCAGCAACCCACGCGCGCGCCAGTCGCGGTAGATGGGCGCAATACCGAAACAGACAATGGTGCTGAGAAGGATGCCGCCAAACACCACCCGCTGCGATTGGCTGGGCGACTGCAGACCGAAGCGCACTATGTGGCTGATGACCGCAGTACACGGCACCACCAGCATGTCAGCCAGCCGCAGGCCGAGATCGGTCGCGGCGCGCGCTTCTACGCGGGCGCGGGAACGGGCACGCTGCCCGGGCAATCCATCTACGGATCCATGTAGCACGTTGAATTCTCCTGACTCTGGCATCAACCGGCGCCTCTCTTCTATTGCTCTGGGTTCCCCTGCCAGTGCGTCACGAATGGAATGGATCAAGCCGCGTCGATATGTGACGCAAATGTACCAGACTTCGTCCCGGCTGGATGGCAGTCTAAGTGTGAACGGGCTCACAGGTAATTAGGACTGCGCCCAAGATGACGCGAATTAGATAGCTGAAATCGTTAGAGATTGTCTCATTCAATGTCTCCGGGGCGAGGCAGAGCGGGGCTCTGCCCCGCTGCACCTGGACCAGCCGGGCAGAGCCCGGCTCTACGTGATGCCTGGGGCCCCGATGCGCCACGGCCGACTGGTTTGGGTGGGTGACGACCGTTGGTCGTCACGCCTTTTCGGCCTGTGACGACCAACGGTCGTCACCCACCGGAGAGCGGGGCTCTGCCCCGCTGCGCGGTGATTCCCCAGCCATGTAGAGCGGGGCCCTGCCCCGCTGCACTCAGACCAGCCGGGCAGAGCCCGGCTCTACCATGCGCTCCCTCCACCGCAGCGCACCATGGCCGCCCTGGCCCCTCTGTTACCATGAACGGCTTCGCTCGCCGCACCCCTGCTTCGCCTGCGGCGGCATCAAAACACCGCAACGAAACAGGAGTCTGCATGTCTTCCGAGCTGCTCAAGGCCTTGGGCCTGGACGCGACCAACGCTGGTACCTACCTGGGCAACGGCGAGTGGTCCACCGCCACCGGCGGCGAGCTGATCACTCCGGTCAATCCGACCACCGGCGAGGCCATCGCCCAGGTCCGCGCCACCACCGAAGCTGAATACGAAACCGTCATCGCCCGCGCCCAAGAGGCCTTCAAGGAGTGGCGCACCACCCCGGCTCCGCGTCGCGGCGAGGCGGTACGTCTGTGTGGTGAGGCGCTGCGCGCCAACAAGGATGCACTGGGTTCGCTGGTTGCGCTGGAGATGGGCAAGAGCAAGCCGGAAGGCGATGGCGAAGTGCAGGAGATGATCGACATCGCCGATTTCGCGGTCGGCCAGAGCCGCATGCTGTACGGCTACACCATGCATTCCGAGCGCCCCGGCCACCGCATGTACGAGCAGTACCATCCGCTGGGCGTGGTCGGCATCATTTCCGCCTTCAATTTCCCGGTGGCGGTGTGGAGCTGGAACGCGTTCCTGGCGGCCATCTGCGGCGATATCTGCATCTGGAAGCCGTCCAACAAGACGCCGCTGACCGCCATCGCGTCCATGAAGATCTGCAACGACGCGCTGCGCGAAGCCGGCTTCCCGGACATCTTCTTCCTGGTCAACGATGCCGGCACCGCGCTTTCGGAAAAGCTGGTGGACGACCGCCGCGTGCCGCTGATCAGCTTCACCGGCTCCACCCAGGTGGGCCGCACGGTCAACGAAAAGGTGGCTCGCCGCCTGGGCCGCTGCCTGCTGGAGCTGGGCGGCAACAATGCCATCATCCTGGATGAGACCGCCGACCTGAAGCTGGCCGTGCCGGGCATCGTGTTTGGCGCCGTCGGCACCGCCGGCCAGCGCTGCACCACCACCCGCCGCCTGATCGTGCACCGTTCGATCTACCAGGATGTGCTGGCCACGCTGGTGAAGGCGTACAAGCAGGTGGAAGGCAAGATCGGTGACCCGACCGATCCGGCCAACCTGATGGGCCCGCTGAACAGCGAGGGCGCGGTGCAGCAGTTCCTGGCCTCCATCGAGAAGGCCAAGGCCAGCGGTGGCACCGTGGAAACCGGCGGTACGCGCATCGACCGCGCCGGCAATTTCGTGCTGCCGGCCATCGTGACCGGCCTGAAGAACAGCGATGAGGTGGTGCAGCACGAGACCTTCGCGCCGATCCTCTACGTGATGCCGTATGACACGCTGGACGAGGCGATCGACATGCAGAACGGCGTGCCGCAGGGCCTGTCGTCGTCGATCTTCACCGCCAACCTGAAGACCGCCGAGCGTTTCCTGTCGGCGGCCGGCAGCGATTGCGGCATCGCCAACATCAACATCGGCACGTCCGGCGCGGAGATCGGCGGGGCATTCGGTGGCGAGAAGGACACCGGCGGTGGCCGCGAATCCGGTTCGGATGCGTGGAAGGTGTACATGCGCCGGCAGACCAACACCATCAACTACTCTGACTCGCTGCCGCTGGCCCAGGGCATCAAGTTCGACCTGTAACGTAGAGCCGGGCTCTGCCCGGCTGATGGCGCACCGCGCAGCGGGGCAGAGCCCCGCTCCACTTCAGGCAGCCGGGCAGAGCCCGGCTCTACCAGGGCGATATGTCATGAACGCTTTCGATTTCAGCGGCCGTCGTGTCCTCATTGCCGGTGGTTCCAGGGGAATCGGCCGCTGCATGGCGCTGGCCTTCGCCCGCGCGGGCGCCGCGGTGGCGGTCTGTGCGCGCGGCGAAACCGGTCTGGCCACGCTGCGCGCGGATGCCGAGGCACAGGGCACGCCCCTGCATACCACCGTTGCCGATCTCTCCGATCTCGACCAGATCCATGCCTGGCTGCATGCCGCTACCGCGGCCGTCGGCGGCATCGACGTGCTGGTCAACAATGCCACCGGCTACGGCATGGCCGACGACGAGGACGGCTGGGCAGCCAGCCTGCAGATCGACCTGATGGCGGCGGTGCGCGCCTCCCGCCTCGCCCTGCCTTGGCTGCAGGCGTCGCACGATGCCTGCATCCTCAACCTTTCGTCCATCGCCGCGCAACAGCCGCGCCCGGGCGGCGCGCCGTATGCCGCAGCGAAGGCCGCGCTTTCGCACTACACCACCAGCCAGGCGCTGGCTCTGGCGCCGCATCGCATCCGGGTCAACGCCATCGCGCCGGGGTCCATCGACTTCACCGATGGCCTGTGGGACCGTCGCCGTACCGAAGATCCCGCGCTTTACCACGGCACCCTGGCGAAGATTCCGTTCGGTCGCTTCGGGCAACCGCAGGACGTCGCCGATGCCGCGCTGTTCCTGTGTTCGCCGCTGGCCCGCTGGATCACCGGCCAGGTACTCAACGTCGATGGCGGCCAGGTACTGATGGGCTAACCGGGGCACAGCCTCTATCATGGGGCGGTCATCAGGGAGATCCCGCATGAGCATACCGAGCCGTCACACCAGTGGCCTGGCCATCGTCAGCCTGGTCATGG
Source organism: Pseudomonadota bacterium (assembly GCA_023423605.1). Classification (GTDB taxonomy): domain Bacteria; phylum Pseudomonadota; class Gammaproteobacteria; order Xanthomonadales; family Xanthomonadaceae; genus Stenotrophomonas. The sequence goes on along the minus strand of JAFAFF010000248.1, from coordinate 5,691 downwards.
GCATCAGCAGCTGGACCATCCTGCCGGTGGTCGGCAGCCTGGTCGCCATCATCACCGGGCACATGGCCCGCTCCGAGATCCGCCGCCGGCCGCTCGAACTGGAGGGCGACGGCCTGGCGGTAGCCGGCTTGATACTGGGCTGGACGAACGTGGTGGTCGCGATCCTCGCCGTCGGCACCATCATCGTCTTCTTCGGTGGCCTGGCCTGGCTGGCCCACGTGGCATCGTGAGGTGCGCATGAGCACCCCGGATTCGGCCGCACGCTTTTCCAACCGGGTGCAGGATTACGTGCGCTACCGGCCCGGTTATCCGCCCGCGCTGCTGCAGTGGCTGCACGACGAACAGCAGGTGGCGCGTGGTGCGCGGGTAGCCGATATCGGCGCCGGCACCGGCATTTCCAGCCAGTTCCTGCTGGCCGCCGGGCACCCGCTGACCGCAGTGGAACCCAATGCCGACATGCGCGCGGCCGCCGAACAGTGGCTGGCAGGCGATTACCCGGCCTTCCGCGCCGTGGATGGCACCGCCGAAGCCACCGGCCTGGCCGATGCCAGCGTGGACCTGGTCAGCGCGGCACAGGCCTTCCACTGGTTCGACACCGCTGCCGTGCGCCGCGAATGGAAGCGCATCCTGGTGCCGGGTGGCCACGTGCTGGTGTACTGGAACTCACGCCTGCTGGATGCCTCGCCGTTCCTGCGTGGCTACGAACAGCTGCTGCTGGATTTCGGCACCGATTACAGCGCGGTGGCCGAGCGTTACCAGGATGATGCGCAGATGCGCGACTGGTTCGCCGGTGGCCTGCAGGCCATCGGTCATTTCCCGAACGTGCAGATGCTGGATTTCGATGCACTGCGCGGCCGCCTGCTGTCCTCCTCGTATGCGCCGGTCGCCGGCCAGCCGAAGCACGAACCGATGCTGGCCGCGCTGCGCGCACTGTTCGATACCCACGCCATCGATGGCCGGGTCGCCTTTGAATACCAAACCCGTGCCTTCCTTGGCACGCTGGACTGATCTGCCCATGTACTCGCTTGCACGCCCCTTCCTCTTTTCGCTGGATGCCGAACGCGCCCATGGCATGGGCCTGGCGGCGCTGGATACCGCCTACCGCATGGGCACCACGCCGCTGCTGGTACCGCGCACCGCGCCGCTGCCCACTACCGTGTTCGGCCTGCAGTTTCCCAATCCGGTCGGCCTGGCCGCCGGGCTGGACAAGAATGGCGAACACATCGACGCGCTGTTCGCGCTGGGGTTTGGTTCGGTGGAGATCGGCACCATCACGCCGCGGCCGCAGTCCGGCAACCCGAAGCCGCGCCTGTTCCGGCTGCCGGCGCACCGCGCCATCATCAACCGCATGGGCTTCAACAACGACGGCGTGGATACGCTGGTGCGCAACGTGGAGCGCGCACGCAACCGTCGCGGCGTGCTGGGCATCAACATCGGCAAGAACAAGGACACGCCCAACGAGCAGGCGCTGGATGATTATCTGGCCTGCCTGGACAAGGTCTATCCGCTGGCCGATTACATCACCGTCAACATCTCATCGCCCAATACCGCCGGCCTGCGCGAACTGCAGGAAGAAAACGCGCTGCGCCAGCTGATCGGCGGGCTGCGCGAGCGCCAGGAACAGCTGAGCGGCCAGCATGGTCGCCGCGTGCCGATGCTGGTGAAGGTGGCGCCGGACCTCAACGAACGCGACATCGATGCGGCCGCGCGGGTGCTGGCCGAAGTGCAGGTGGACGGGGTGATCGCCACCAATACCACCATCGACCGCAGCGCCATTGCCGGTGACCGGCTGGCCAACGAAGCCGGCGGGCTGTCCGGTGCGCCGCTGCTGCAGCAGTCCACCCTGGTGCTGCGCCGGCTGCGTGCGCGCTTGCCCGAAAGCATGCCGCTGGTGGGCGTGGGTGGCATCGTTTCCGGTGCCGATGCGGTGGCCAAGATGGCGGCCGGCGCGGCGCTGGTGCAGTGCTACAGCGGGCTGGTGTTCCGCGGGCCGGTACTGGTATCCGAATGCGTGGAGGCCATCCGCCGCCGCCGCGAAGCGCCGAGCCGTGGCGCGGTGGGAGGCCTGTGATGTCCGCCATGGCCTGGAGCCTTTCCGAAAACGCGTCGCTGCGCGAACTCAACACCTTCCATGTGCAGGCGCGTGCCGAACGCCTGCTGGAGCTGCATGCCGCGGCCGCCCTGCCCGATGCCCTGGCGCTGCTGGAACGCACCGGTGGGCCGCTGCTGGTACTGGGCAGCGGCAGCAACGTGCTGCTGGTGGATGACGTGCCGGGCACGGTGCTGGTGTTCACCAACCGCGAGGTGACCATCCTGGAACACCGCGCCGACCATGCCATCGTGCGTGCCGGTGCCGGTGCGAACTGGCATGGGCTGGTGGCCTGGTCGCTGCGGCAGGGTCTTTCCGGGCTGGAGAACCTGGCCTGGATTCCCGGCACCGCCGGCGCCGCGCCGATCCAGAACATCGGTGCGTATGGCGTGCAGATAGGCGAGTTCATACAGACGGTGGAAGCGTGGGACCGCCACGAAAACGATTGGGTGCGGCTGGACAACGAGCAGTGCGCGTTCGCGTACCGGGACAGCGTCTTCAAGCAGCAGCCGGACCGTTACCTGATCACCGCCATCGAACTGCGGCTGCCGTTGCTGCATGAGCTGCGCATGGATTACGCCGGTATACGCGAGGAACTGGAAGCGCAGGGCGTGGAGCTGCCCACGGCGGTGGACGTGGCCAACGCGGTGATCGCGCTGCGCCGGCGCAAATTGCCGGATCCGGATGCGCTGGGCAATGCCGGCAGTTTCTTCAAGAATCCCATCCTGACGCTCGACCAGGTGGACGTGCTGCAGCAGCGCTTCCCGGAACTGCCGGTGTTTCCTGCCGACAGCGATGACCTGCGCAAGGTATCCGCCGCGTGGATGATCGAGCAGTGCGGCTGGAAGGGTTTCCGCGAAGGTGATGCCGGCGTGGCGCCCAGCCACGCGTTGGTGCTGGTGAACCATGGCACTGCCACCGGCGCCGAGCTGCTGGACCTGGCACGGCGCATTTCCGCTTCGGTGCTGGAGAAATTCGCGGTGGCCATCGAGCCCGAGCCACGGCTGATCGGCGCGCAGTGGTGACCCCCGCCACGGCAATCCCCAGTGCACCGTCGATGCGGGCGGCGTGGCTGATGCTGGGCAGCACGCTGGCCTTCGGCATGATGGCGCTGGCCATCCGCTACGCCACCGAGTACGTGCCCACGCCGGAGGTTGCCTTCTTCCGTAATGCGTTCGGCTTGCTGGCCTTGCTGCCCATGCTGCTGCGCCCGGGACGCGCGCCGCTGAAGACGCAGCAGCTGCCGCGCTACCTGCTGCGCAGTGCCATCGGGCTGGCTTCGATGCTGTGTGGTTTCTGGGCGCTGGGCCATCTGCCGATGGCGCAGGCGGTTTCGCTGTCCTATTCCACCCCGTTGTTCGTGACCATCGCCGCGGTGCTGTGGCTGGGCGAGACAGTGCGTGCGCGCCGCTGGGCGGCCGTGGTGATCGGCTTCATCGGCGTGCTGGTGATCGTGCGTCCCGGTGCGTCCGGATTCACGCCGGGCAGCCTGGTGGCGGTGGCCGCGGCGGTGTTGAGTTCGCTGGTGGCCATCCAGATCAAGCAGCTCACGCGCGTGGACAGCGCCGACACCGTGGTGTTCTACACGTATGTATTCTGGGTGCCGCTGTCGCTGGTGCCGGCGTTGTTCGTGTGGGTATGGCCGAGCGGTATCGCCTGGCTGTGGCTGGTAGCCACCGGGGTGATGGGGACGTTGGGGCAACTGCTATGGACGCGTGCGCTGCGGCTGGGCGAGGTGTCCGCGCTGACGCCGATCAGTTTCATCCAGCTGCCGCTGGTGAGCGTGTTCGCCTGGCTGCTGTTTGGCGAAGCGCTGGACCGCTGGACCGTTGTCGGCGCGCTGATCATCCTGGGTTCCAACGCCTACATCGCGCACCGTGAAGCCATGCTGTCCCGCCGCGCCGCCAGCGAAGCCCCCACCGCCGCCGCCAAACCCGGCGAGTAGAGCCGGGCTCTACCCGGCTGATGCTTCAACGCGCAGCGGGGCAGAGCCCCGCTCTACCCGGCGCCGTTTCGTAGAGCCGGGCTCTGCCCGGCTGATGCACCCCCGCGCAGCCGCATTGCATCACCGGCCAACAACGCCAGCATCCGACCCAACGCCCGTCGTCGCAATGCAACCGGTGTGACCTGCGCCTGCGACCCGATCAACACCAACTGGCAATCCGCCAACTGCCGCAATACGTGGCAGAGCCGATGCCATTCCCCCACTTCCGCCGCTTCGGCATCACCCGCCCGTTCGCCACACTCGCCGCCAAGCGCATCGTGCAGGCGTTCGGCGTGCCGGTGCAGGTACATGATGCGCTCGCGGTTTTCCAACCACGCTTCCATGAAGCATTGACCCAGGATGTCCCGCGCCATCGGCAAACCCGCCGGTTGCTGCAGCCAACTGCCGACACGCTCCAATACCGGATCTTCCACCAACGTCACGCGCGACATGCCTGCTCCACCACCCGTGGACAGATGCGCGCCATCAACCGGCAGCTCCAATTGCCGCTCCGCCGGCATGGCGGATGGAGAGGAAGCCGCGTGCTGGGCAGATGCTCCGCTGCGGACCACGATCAGGGTCCACTGCCTGCCCCAGCGCCGCACCACGCCACGACCGGCGCGCGCAGGCGACCTCGCCATGTTGCGTTGCCTGCCGGCCCGCTGACGCACGCTGCACGACTCCAGCCGCCACTGTCCGCCGTCCACATCAGTGACCAGGAACGCCTGCGCCGGTGCGACGCCAGTTGCCGGAAGCGGCCACACCGTTGCGGTGATGACGCCGAATTCCGAGGCCATCACCTCGGTGACGTGGAGCATGGGCACCTGCTTCATGGGCGTTCCGCCATCGGACTGGTCTGAAAGCCACTATCCCAGATGCATTCAAGCCCTGCATCGGATTGCCGCAAGGGCGTCATTCAACGTCGTATTCGTCTCGGCAAGACCCTTCGCGGCGGGTCGTTTGCGACGCAACGGCCCCATAAAGGTCCATGTGTGTGATCTATCGCCTGCTCTGGACAGCATCGACTCATCCTTGACGAGCAACCGCTTTCCGCGCTGGTTCGTGGCAATGCTGGATTTCCGCGAACCTTGTGGTGGACGCTGGACCGCCATGAATGATGGCCGTGCAGGCCGGCTGCGACTTTCAGAAAAGTGGCGGTATTGGCTGCATGTCGATTTCGACCGGCGCCCGGTTCCCGGTCTGATGGACCCGGGCTCTGCCCGGCTGGTCAGCCGCAGCCAGTGTTCCTGAGTTCCGGATCGTGATCGGCGTCGGATGCGCATGCACCTGAATCGATCTAAACTCAGGACTCGTCTATCTGGCACAGGAGCGCAGTGGATGGCATTCGGCAGGAAGATGGCCGCGGCGGCACTGGCGGCGGCAGTATCGTTCGGCGCCATGGCAGCGCCGCCGAAAGAAGCGGTCGATGACCGGCAGATGTCGGGCAACCCGATCCTGCCGGGCTGGTATGCGGACCCGGAAGCGGCGGTGTTCGACGGCAGCTACTGGATCTACCCGACCACCTCGGCACCGTATGCCGAACAGGTGCGGTTCGATGCCTTCTCCTCGCCCGATCTGGTCCATTGGACCCGGCATGCGGGCGTGCTGAAGAAGGAAG
>JAFAFF010000246.1 GCA_023423605.1 Pseudomonadota bacterium | reverse complement strand
AAGACGGTGCCACGGGGCCTTGCAGCTCCGCGCCCGCCTGTTTGCCTTGCGGCGTTTTTCGCTCACCATTCATGCGGGAAACGTTTCATGTCCATGTGTTTCATTGCCAGCGGCATCCGCTTCGCGGAGGCTTGCTGATGTTCACCGGAATCATTGAAGGCGTCGGCCAAGTGGCCGCGCGCGATCTCATCGGCGGCGATGTCCGCTTCACCTTCAACGTCGGCAGCCTGCCGTTCGATGATGTGCAGATGGGCGAAAGCATCGCCGTCAACGGCGTGTGCCTGACCGTCATCGCCTTCGACGCGCACGGTTTCCAGGCCGATGCCTCCACCGAGACGCTGGGACTGACCACGCTGGGCCAACTGGACGCCGGCGCGGTGGTCAACCTGGAGCGTGCCATGCGCCCGACCGATCGGCTGGGCGGACATCTTGTCAGCGGACATGTGGATGGACTCGGGCAGGTGCTGTCCATCCATGAGGACGCCCGCGCCCAGCGCTGGCGTTTCGCCGCACCCGCTGCGCTGCAGCGTTATATCGCCAGGAAGGGGTCGATCTGCGTCGATGGCGTCAGCCTGACCGTCAACGATGTGGACCACGAAGGTTTCGAGGTGGCGTTGATCCCGCATACGGTGGCGCACACGGCGTTTTCCGCCACCGGCGTGGGCAGTGCGGTGAATCTTGAGATCGATCTGGTCGCCCGCTACGTGGAGCGCCTGGTCAGTGCGCAGGGCAATGGTCGGCACCCACAGGGAGATGCCGCATGAACTTCGCCCCGATTCCCGAAATCCTGGAAGACATCCGCCAGGGCCGCATGGTCGTCATCGTCGATGACGAAGACCGCGAGAACGAAGGCGACCTGATCATGGCCGCCGAGCTGGTCAAGCCCAGCGACATCAACTTCATGGTCACCCATGGCCGCGGCCTGGTGTGCCTGCCGCTGACGCGCACGCGTGCGGCCGACCTCGGCCTGGCGCCGATGGTGCAGGCCAATACGGCGCAGTTCCAGACCAACTTCACCGTCAGCATCGAAGCGGCCGAAGGGGTTACCACCGGTATTTCCGCGCATGACCGTGCGCACACCATCCGCACCGCCGTGAAGCCGAATGCGCGTCCAAGCGATCTGCACCAGCCGGGTCATATCTTCCCGCTGATCGCCCAGCCCGGTGGCGTGCTGACGCGGGCCGGGCATACCGAAGCCGGCGTGGACCTGGCCATGCTGGCCGGGCTGGAACCGGCCGGCGTGCTGGTGGAGATCCTCAACCCGGACGGCAGCATGGCGCGTCGTCCGGAGCTGGAAGTATTTGCCCGCGAACATGGCCTGAAGATGGGCTCCATCGCCGACCTGATCGCCTATCGCCTGGCGACCGAGAAGACCGTGGAGCGTGTGGACGAACGTGATATCGACACCGAGTTCGGCGCCTTCAGGTTGGTCACCTACCGCGACCGCATCGCCCACGACCTGCATTTCGCCCTGGTGCGTGGAACGCCGGACGCGGAAACGCCGACGCTGGTACGCGTGCAGGTGGAAAATCCGCTGGCCGACCTGCTGCACTGGCGCCGTGATGATTTCGGCGTGGCCGCGACCGATGCCCTGCGTGCCATCGACACGGCGGGGAGCGGCGTGATGGTGGTGCTGTCGGCACCGCGGGACGGCGAAGGGCTGCTGGCCCGCCTGCGCCAGCAGCCGCGTCCGGTGGTGCCGGGCAAGGACAAGGATGTCGGCCAGTGGCGTCGCAACGGTGCCGGTGCACAGATCCTGGCCGATCTGGGCCTGGGCAAGCTGCGTGTGCTGGGCACGCCCCGGCGGCAGGTCGGCCTGGCCGGCTATGGCCTGGAAGTCATCGAGATCGTCACGCCCTGAGCGGTACAGCGCACGCGCAGCGGGGCAGAGCCCCGCTCTACGTGGACCGCCTTCATGCCGGTACGACGCATCCGGGCCTGCGCACGGTAAACTTACCCTTCTATACGAGTTCCTTATCCCGCACATGAGCCATTTCGAAGGCGATCTTCGCACTCCCGGATCGGCGCGCTTCGCCATCGTGGCCAGCCGCTGGAACGCCCGCATCACCGATGCGCTGGTCACCGGCGCCCGCCAGAGCCTGGCAGGCAACGGTATCGATGAAGCCGCGATCGACGTTGTCCGCGTGCCCGGCGCCTGGGAGATCCCGTTGGTCGCCGCGCGTCTGGCGGCCGCCCACGAACATGCGGCGATCATCACCCTGGGCTGTGTCATCCGTGGCGATACCCGCCATTACGAGCACGTTGCCGATCGTTGTGCCGAAGGCCTGATGCGCGTGCAGCTTGATTTCGGCGTGCCGGTGCTCAACGGCGTGCTGGCCGTGGAACGTGCCGAGGATGCCGAGGCACGCGCGGGCGGCAGCCATGGCAACAAGGGCGAGGAAGCCGCATTGGCGGCGTTGGAAATGATCAACCTGCTGGAGCAGCTGCCATGAACAAGAACACCCAGGGCAGGCCGTCCGGGAAGCCCGTGCGCCGTGATGGCGTCGATCCGGTGCTGCGTTCGCGCGCGCGCCGCCGTGCGGTGCAGGCGCTCTACGCCTGGCAGATTTCCGGTGGCAATGCGCAGTCGCTTATCGCGCAGTTCGCCCACGAGCAGGCACGCGAGATTGCTGACCTTGCCTATTTCGAGGCGCTGGTACACGGTGTGCTGGACAACCGCCGTGACCTGGACGACGCGCTGGCACCCTATCTGGATCGTGGCATCGACGACGTGGATGCCATCGAGCGTGCGGTGCTCCGGCTGTCGGCCTACGAACTGCGGTTTCGCATGGATGTGCCGTATCGCGTCGTGATCAACGAAGCCATTGAATCGGCCAAGCGATTCGGTTCCGAGCACGGCCATACCTACGTCAACGGCGTGCTGGATCGTGCTTCTGTCGAATGGCGCAAGGTCGAATCGGGGCACTGAAGCCGGGTGCCGGCCAGCGGCCGGCGCTGCCACCCAACGCGCAGTGCGCGGGAATGCGCGTAGACGCGGAGTCATCCATGTCCTTGGCCGAGTTCGACCTGATCGATCGTATCCGCGCGCGCAGCCGCGCGCGCGAAGACATCGTACTGGGCATCGGTGACGATGCTGCCCTGCTGCGGGCCCAGCCGGGTCACTGGCTTGCAGTCACTGCCGATACGCTGAACAGCGGCGTGCATTTCCCGCCGGAAACGCTGCCTGCCGACCTTGGCTGGAAGAGCTTGGCTGTCAATCTTTCCGATCTGGCCGCGATGGGCGCAGCGCCTGCGTGGGGTACCCTGGCAATGTCGCTGCCGACGGCCGAAGCGGCATGGGTGGATGCATTCGCCGACGGTTTCTTTGCGCTGGCCGATACCCATGACTGGCGGCTGATTGGCGGCGATACCACGCGCGGCCCGCTCTCGATTTCGGTCACCGCGCTGGGCCAGGTGCCGCATGGCAAGGCACTGCGGCGTGATGGTGCGCAGGCAGGCGACGATATCTGGGTCAGTGGAACGCCGGGCGAGGCCGCTGCGGCATTGCAATTATGGCAACGCGGCGCGCTGGACATCACTCGCCGCGCGCAGAGCGCAGACATCGAGCATCTGCGCCAGCGTCTGCTGCGTCCCACTCCACGGCTGGCGCTGGGCGTTGCGCTGCGCGACATGGCCACCGCCGCGGTGGATGTCTCCGATGGTCTTTTGGCTGATTTGGGACATATTGCTGAACGCAGCGGCGTGGCAGCAGAAGTCGATGCAGCGGCCGTTCCGGTGGCGGACTGCCCGCGCCGTGTGCTGGGAGACGCCGCCGCACGTGAGGCTGCGCTGTGTGGGGGAGACGATTACGAACTCTGTTTCACTGCCGGCCGTGTCCATCGCACGGCACTCCTTGAGCTGGCCACGCAGCTGCAGATTCCCCTGTCGTGCATTGGACGCATCCGCGAAGGTGCAGGTGTCCATGCAGGACCGCATGCGGGATCGCGTGGCTACCAGCATTTCAGCCCCCCCTGATCACGTCAGCTGCGCGCCACTGAGCAGGTAACCACGTTCTCTCACCGTCTGTATCAGTGACGGTTGCATGCTGCGGCGATGCAGGACGGGACCATAATGGCGCCCAAGGAGCGAGCACGTTGAACGCGGCAGTCGCCAGACGCCCGGCCCTGCCGTCGACATGCACGTTGCGGGTGCTCATGCCGATGAGCAGTACCGGTACGCACAGGCGGTCGGGCACGCAAGGCAGGGTCATGCGCCGAAGGTGCACCCCCGCCCGCTGGGACACGGGTATTGATTTCCGGCGGCGCCTTGATGCGGTCGGGTGTCAGCGTTGCGCCTGCTGGTTGGCCTGCGTCATCGACATGACTGTCAGGCCTTCATGTCAGCGGTAGTTGGCGGTCAGCGTGGCCAGGCCCTTCACCGTCCCGGGGGAAATCGTCGTGGACGTGCGGTGATAGCGCACATTCAGTCTTAGTGCTGGCACTGTTCCATTCTGGCCGCGTGGATGCGTCCATGACTGGCCGAACCGCACCGGGTTTCCGTCGCGCAGGAGTTCAATGGCCACGCCCGCCGCGGTGGCATCCGCGGCGGGAGACAGCACGCTGCCGCGGTTACCGGAATCGTTGGCATCGGCAAGGCTCAGTACCACTTCAGGACCAAAAGCGGGGCAGGTGAGGCGCATCTGTACCGTCCGCTCGGTGCTGGTGCTCCCGACAGACGGCAGATCCACACCCGTCGTGTCAGGCAATGTCGCACCGGTATCGGACAAAGTGCAGCTCAGCTGAGCAAGGCTCACCGTGGCCTCATGCGCGTGGCGGATGCTTCCCAATCCGGCAGCACTTCTGTGCGTGGTGCTTGCCGTGATGGCCAGCGGCGCGCTGACCTCCATGGCACCGCCGCGCGCGATGAATCTGTAGCGCAGGGATACGCGGAACCGGCCACGCGCTCCGGCGCTTGTTCGCAGGCGTACGGCATGTTCCACCGCAATGGGTTCCGGGTCACCGCCTATCAGTGGCCCGAGGGTCATACCGAAGATGACCAGGGGCGTGGCAGGCCCCCACTGATAGGCGCGGTAGGTGGCGCGGTCTACGCTCACGTCGCGTACGTAGGTGAGCGAGTGCGTGCCGGGCTGGTAGTCGAGTTCGTGTCCGATAACGGTCCGGCAGCCACTGAATCCTGCCCCGCCGACGGAGGTCCAGCGGTTGAGCGGGCTGTCGGCGACGGTGCTGTGCTGGAGCACGAACGCTCTGCTTGCGCTGTCGTTCGGCTCAATCGCGTCGCAACTGGCTCGCGCACCGCTCGTTGCGACCAACAGTCCGCCAAGCAGCATCGCAGCCTTCCACATCCGGTCTGGACACCGCCCATGGACGAGGCGGCGATCCCCAGGCACGCGGCGCAGCGGGTCATGGCTCTTCTGGAAGCCCAGCTCACTCATGGGTGCGTGATCTCACCATGCATCACGCGTGCCGAACCAGGGCGCGAGGCGCCGTAATCGTCCAGCCAAGTGAAGGTCACCGCCGTCGGCATCGGTTGCGCGGCAGGCAACGCCAGTGTCACGCGGCCGCCGGGAACCACCATGTCGCCATCCAGCTTCGCACCGTCGTCCAGTGTGACCGAGCCCAGCGTCACGTGGTAGGCAGACGGGTTATCAATCTGCAGTGCTTGATCCTGATACCGCCACGTCAACGATCCTGCCGCGTCCACTGCCCTGCCCGGCAAGCCCGCCGGTCGATGGAAGAGTTTGATCCGGCTGCGCACCGCGAACTGAAGCAGGTTGCCGCCGCCTTCCTGGCTTGGCTTTGGCGGAATATCCAGAAGGTTGAAGTAGAACAGCGATTCGCGGTTCGCGGGAAGTGGTGCCTCCGATGGCCGTGGCGCGTAGGTGATCCGCCAGGCCTGCCCTTCGTTGGCCTTAATCAGGCGCGGCTCGGAGGGTGTCAGCCGGAACGGCGTCTGCACGTCCTCCGGCCGCGCGTGGCTGTCGCCATTGTCTATCCAGACCTGTGTCAATGCAGACTGATCGCCACGGTTGGTGGACCGTAGGGTGACGTCGCGGCCCTTGCCGGCGTCATGCACGATCCGCGTGCCTTCCAGCACGATGGCGGCATGCGCCGACAGGCTGGTGAACATGCAGGCTGTCAAGCCGGCGCGGACGAGGTGGCCTCTCATGCAGGTGCTCCGTTGCGGGCGGTGCGCGGATTCTCCACGCCCCACAGCGCCTTACTTGTAGATGACGACGAAATCGCCCGTGGCATCGGCCGTCCCCGCGGTGGCATTCCTGCCCGGCGATGCATACCAGGCGCTGAAGCGCAGGTCCTGCTTGCTGCTCGCCGGTACGGTGACGAAGCTCGCGGGATCGTCGCCGATCTTCTGCAGGCGTCCTTCAGCGTCATAGATGGCCACTCCCACGTTGGTAGCTGCCGTCGCGCCTCCCGTCAGGGCGAGATAGCCGGTGCTGCCGTAGGGTGTGCCACCAAAACGAATACCGACCTCCTGCGAAGAGCCCGAGCCTGTGCAGTCCAGACTGACGGTAAAATTCTTCTGGCCGGCGCGCTCGGCCGCATTTACACCAGTCAGATCGACTCTGCCCATCGGCACCGTGACGGCGCCGCCGATGGTGCTCACCTGGCACGTCGACGTGGTCAGCTCGCCGGAAATTTCCAGCTTCTCCGCCATTGCCGGCGCGGAAACGAGCGCTGCGCACAGCGCGACCCAAACAATGTTACGCATCCAGTTTCTCCTGAGAGTGCATCGCCGGACTCACGGGCGTTGCGGTGGTGCCGAATTATTGAGGCGGTGGGCGTGCATCGCCATGCGTGAATCTTCAAATGACTGGCAGACCAGAGGGGCTTGCCTGGCGGCCATCTGCAGCGAGAGCGGCGGAATGCTTGCGCCCTCGAGGCGCAGTGCGCAATTGAAGATCGACGTATAGCTGCCCGCAACGGGTGCACATAGGCTGCGCCCTCTCGTCAGCGCGCAAGGGCGCGATGTCATTCCAGGGATCCACCCCATGCGCTTTTCATGCTTTCGTGCGGCACGCCATCGCCGCTGCCGTCCGGCACGTCTCGGGCTGGGTATCTCGATGGCACTCGCTACCACCGCGGCCGTCGGCGCACCCGCCACGGACAGGGCCGCGCTTGAGTTCAGTGAAGGCTTTCTCATCGGTGCGGGCGCGATGGCCCGCGCCCTGGCGGACGATGGCGGATCGCTGCCACCCGGCATCCATACGCTGGATGTCAGCCTCAACGGTGAGCTGCTGCGCAGCCTCGACCTGCTGTTCAGGCCGGTGGCCGGCAACGCGGACGCAGGAGCGGGCGAGCTGTGCCTGCCCCGCAGTTTCGTGCCGATGCTGGACCTCAAGCCGGGCCTGAGCGAGCAGCTGCTGGCCGCACCGGGTGAGTGCGTCGAGCTGGCGGCCGTCGTCGACGGTGCACGCGTGGAGCTCGATGTAAGCGCGCTGCGCGTGTCCATTTCCGTCCCCCAGGCATCGCAGCAGACGACGGCACGTGGTCTGGTGCCGCGCTCGGAGTGGGACGACGGCGTGACCGCCGGTTTCCTGGATTACACCCTCAACCACACGCGCCTGCCGTCCGCCAGCAGCACGTATCTGGGTGCCGTCAGCGGTCTCAACCTGGGCCCATGGCGGTTACGCCACCGCGGCGCGCTGATCAGTACCGAAAAGGGACGCCACTACCAGCGCATCGGCACGACGCTGCAGCGTGACCTGCCTGCGTGGGACAGCCAGCTGCTGCTGGGCGAGGCGAACACCCGTGGTGATCTTTTCCCCGCCGTGGGCTTCCTCGGCATCCGCGTGGAAACGGACGAGCGCATGCTGCCCGATTCGCTGCGGGGGTACGCACCGCGCGTCCACGGAATCGCAGACACCAACGCGGTGGTGACGGTGCGCCAGAACGGCAACATCATCCATCAGTCCAACGTTGCACCCGGACCGTTCATCATCGAAGACCTTTACCCGACCAACTTCGGCGGCGACCTGGAAGTCACCGTGACCGAGGCCGATGGTCGTGAGCGCCGCTCGCAGCTGAATTTCGCCGCGGTCCCTCAGGCGCTGCGGGCAGGTGCGTCGCGTTTCAGCGTTACTGCCGGCCGGCTGCAGACCATCGAAGGTCGCCAGTTTCCGCTGCGCTTTACGGAGGCCACCTATGCGCGGGGCCTGAACGATTTCATGACGCTGATCGGCGGCGTGCAGATCGCGGAGCATTACCGGTCGGGCCTGGCCGGAGGTGCCATCAATACGTCGTTGGGCGCTTTCGGTGTGGATGTCACCCATGCACGCTCCGTGCTGCACGACGGCCGCTTGGCCGCCGGCAACAGCGTGCGCCTGAACTTCCAGCGTTTCATCAACGCCAGTGGCACGAACGTGGGCCTCGCGGCATACCGCTACAACACACGCCACTTCCTGACGCTCGCCGAATCCGCGCATTCCGTGCGCGATGGCTGGAGCGATGGCCTGCAGGCCCGGCAGCGGTACGAGATGAATCTTTCGCAGCGGCTCGGCGAACGCAGCGCGCTCTCGCTGACCGCCGGACATGTGGCCTTCTGGAATGCGCAGCGGCGTCGCAACGATGTGCAGCTGAGCTTCCAGAGCAGCTGGCGGTGGGCCAGCTATGGCGTGGTGGCAACCCGCTACCGGCAGGGTGACGGCAGTTCGGACAGCCGTATCGCGTTCAATGTCAGCATGCCGCTGGGTGGCAGTGCGGCTGCCCCGCGCATGCATGCACAGATGAGCCGGGCAGACGGGCACGGGCAGGGACAGCTCGGTCTCAACGGCACCTTGGGCGAGCGCAGGAACCTCAGCTACAGCCTGTCGGCAAGCAAGGCGTCGTCGCACTCCAGCCAGGGTGGTTACCTGAACTATCAGGGACCCTGGTTCAACGCTGCGGCGGGCTACACGCGCAGCGATGGTACCCGGTCCAGCAATGCCAGCCTGTCGGGCAGCGCCGTGCTGTACCGTGGCGGGCTGACATTCGGCCAGCCTGTCGGCGACAGCGCGGTGATCGTGGAAGCCCGTGGCGCCGAGGGCGCGACAGTCGGCGCAGGGCATGACATCCGCATCGGCCGGAACGGTCACGCCGTGCTGCCGCACGTCAGTGCGTACCGCTGGAACCGCGTGGAGCTGGATCCGGCCGGACTTCCGATGGACGTGGAGCTGCTGCAGACGTCGCGTCGCGTCGCGCCGACGGCCGGCAGCATCGTGCGCGTCGTTTTTCCCGTGCGCCATGAGCGTACGCTGTTCATCGAAGCGGTGGACGCCGATGGCCGGCCACTGCCCTTTGCCGCGCCGCTGTTGGATGAGCACGGCACCCCGCGGGGCGCTGTCGGCCAGGGCAGCGTAATTCATCTGCGCGGTGCGTCGGCGGAAGGTGTCCTTGACGTACGGCTCGCGCACGGCAAGACGTGTCTTCTGCCGTATGTGACACCTGACGCGCCCGATGCAAACGGCCTGTACTGGGCGAGGGCGAGCTGCGTGCAGCCGCTGCCCGAAAGTCTGCGCGTGGAAGAAGACGCGGCTCCGGAAGCACAGGATCCAGACGTCCGCGCCCCCGCATCCTGACAACCTACACCCGACCGAGGAGCACCATGATACTTCGTAGAACACTGGCAGCCGCCACACTGTTGACGGCCGTTGCCATCCCGGCCGCCCATGCTGACCAGGCCACGCTCACCATCTCCGGGAGAGTGCTTCCGGGCACCTGCGTGCTGAACGTGTCGCCTGTGAGGCTGCCAGACGTGAAGGCCAATGAGCTGGTGGACCGTGAGAACCAACTGACCAATAGTGTGCTGAACCTCACCTCCTGTGTGGGCGTCACACGCGCCATGTTGGCCTTTGACGGAACAGCGGAAAGCTTCGATGCAGAGTTGTGGAAGAACACCGCCACGTCCAGTGCGGCAACGGGCGTGTCTTTCGTCATCCTGCAGGGCACCAGTGGCACGACCTA
>JAFAFF010000150.1 GCA_023423605.1 Pseudomonadota bacterium | reverse complement strand
GCCGAATACACATACAGCGTGGGCGTGGGCAACACACTACGGCTGCCCGCCTGGCGTTGCCGCAGCCACTGATGCCAGCTGTCCACCCAGACCGAGGTTTCATCCAGCCCCAGTTGCGTGCGCCATTCCTCCGCTTCGGCCTCTGCCCGGCGGTGACTGTCGGTGGCACGCAGCCATGCCTCGTCCGGCGTGGCGAAATCCGCGAAAGGAGGTCGCGCGATGCGCTGGCTGCGTGGTCGCGTCAGCAGCTTGGGGCCCTCCTGGTCACGGGTGTTTCCACCGCCGATATCGGCGTGCGCCCCGGGCAGTGCCATCTGCTCATGTTCCGGGGTCACGGACGTCAAGGCGAAATGCTCGCGGTGCTCGTCGCGTGCCACCAGCTGCACCACCTTGTCGGCGATCCCGCCCGGCAGGCGCAGGCGTGGCAGTGCATCCTGCGGGGCGTTGCGCATGGCGACCACGGTGTCGAACAGGCCAATGAAACGGATGACCGGGGACGGCAGGGAGAACGATGGTGCAATGGCCAGACCCGCTTCGCGCAGCAGGCCCTGCCACCGGGCGGATGACCAACCGGCCAGTTCCCTGGCCACCTCACGCGCGGAGGCAGCGCCACGCGAATAACCGAACAGGTCCACGCGCACGCCGGTGATCGGCATCGACAACAGGGGCGACAGTAGCTGCAGCGCGCCCGGCAACTGATCCCGCAGTGCCCTCTGCGCCTTGGCACGTACGCCTGTTGTACCGGTACCGAAGGCCAGTCCGATCAGATCATCCGGCTGGCCATCGCGTGTTCCTGCGCCTTCGGTATAGATCGCCAGTGAGGGAGGACCGGAGGCACCACTGCGCGTGTCGGGATAGAGACGGTGCAGCCGGGCAATATTGGTCGGCCCGTTGTCGTAGCTGCTGGTCGGCCGGCTCTGGTAGGGCGACGCATCGTCGGCGCGTGGCGCCGGACCGTGTGCAACGGCAGGCGCGGGACGACGTTGCATCGACAGGTTGTGGACATTGTTACGCGTGCCGTCGAAGAACAGGCCGATGTACAGGAGGGCACCACCGGCCTTGTCGATGGTTGCGGCGCTCTGGTCGGGCATCAGCGATTCCCCTTGTTCTCCTTGCAGGCATCACGTTGGCGGCCGCAATACGGCGGATGAAATCGCCGCGGCGTGCATTCCCGCGCAAGGTTCTGCCACGAATCGCGGTCGGCGTGCGCGGTTACAACGTCTCCAGGATCATCCTGTCCGCATCCACGCGCAGTACCGAACCCTGCTCGTACCAGTCGCCAAGTACGATACGCCTGCAGCCACGGCCCGCCACCTGCAGCTCATGGATCGCCGGGCGATGGGTATGGCCATGGATCATCGTGTCCACGCCATAGCGCGCGAAGGTCGCCTGCACCTCGGCCGGGGCTACGTCGGTCACGGCTTCGAACTGTGCGCGGTCGCCCTGCTTCATCTCCGACTGCCGGCTCTGGCTGGTATCGCGTGCTTTCTGCGCGAAAGCAACGCGGGCCGCCAGCGGCTGCGACAGGAACTGCGCCTGGAACGCGGGATCGCGCGTCTGCGCACGAAACTGCTGGTACGGAATATCGTCCGTGCACAGCAGGTCGCCGTGCTGCAGCAGTACCGGCTTGCCGTACAGGTCGATCACGCTCGGGTCCGGCAGGATCCGCATGCCGGATCGGCGGGCATAGTCTTCGCCCAGCAGGAAGTCGCGGTTGCCACGGATGAAATACACCGGCACACCGGCATCGGCCACTGCCCTGAGCGCCACGGCCACCGCATCGCCGGCGGGCGAGGGCGCGTCGTCGCCGATCCAGGCCTCGAACAGATCGCCAAGAATGTACAGCGCATCCGCGGCGGGACCCTCGCGGCGCAGGAACTCAAGGAACAGATCGGTGATTGCCGGACGGCTGGCGTCCAGATGCAGGTCGGAGATGAAGAGCGTGGTCATGCGGACCATTCTATCCAACCCCGGAACCCACGTAGTGCCGGGCTCTGCCCGGCAGCCCACAACCAGGGCTCTGCCCGGCAACCCTCGCCGCCTCCCCAACCACCCCGATCAGAACGACAGCGGCCACCAGGCCAGGCTGGCCGATGCCAGCAATGCGGCGATGCCGGTGGCCGCCAGCACATCGCTGGGATAATGCAGCCCCAGCACCACCCGCGATGCCGCCACGCCCAGCGTGAACAGCACCAGCAGCGGTGCCAGCCACGGGTAATAGGCCAATGCGACGACGGTGAACGACACCGCATGCAGGGTATGGCCGGAAGGGAAACTGAACTCGTCCAGCGGCGCCATCCAGGCGCGGATGCGCAGATCCGCCTTGTAAGGACGCGGTCGCCGTGTCCAGCGCTTCAGGCCCTTGTACAGCAGCAGCGCTGCCACGCCGGTGGCGGCCATATGGATGCTGGCGCGCAGCCCGTCGAAACCGTCGACCAGCACCAATGCGGCCATCAGCACGTACCAGAACACCCCATCGCCGAGGCGGCTGATGACGGAAAAGAAGGCGCGGATGCGGCGGTGGCGGCAGTACAGGTTTGCCCGCCGGCACCAACGGGTTTCATGGCCGAGCAGCAGGTCAAGCGGCGTGGTGCGCATGCGATCTCCGGGCAAGGGCCAGTTCGGTGAGAAGGGCATCGAATTCGCGTACCACCTGCTGGGGATGCAGGCGCTTCATGTCGCGCGCAGCCTGCTCGCCCAGCCTGCGGCGCAGTGCGTCATCGCCGGCCAGCCGCACGGCAGCGTCGATGAACTGCTGGTCGTCGTTCACTGCAGCACCATTCTGGTCATGTCGCAGGTATTCACGTGCGGCGCCGTAATCGAAGGCCACCGTGGCCACGCCGCTGGCCATCGCTTCCAGGGTGACGTTGCCGAAGGTTTCGCTGCGGCTGGGAAACAGGAACAGATCGCCGCTGGCGAAATGCCGCGCCAGATCATCGCCGCGCTGTATGCCACAGAACAGGAAATCGGGATTCTCGTGGGCCAGCTGCGCGCGTGCCGGGCCATCGCCGACCAGCACGAAGCGGGCCTTGGGGCGGTGCTGCTGCAGGCGACGGAAGGCCTTCACCGCAAGGCCGAGATTCTTTTCCGCGGCGATGCGGCCGACATGGATGGCGGCAAAGCCATTGCCGTCTATGCCCCAGTCCTCGCGCAGGCCGGGATCGCGGCGGCTGGGTTCGAACTGCTGGCTGTCCACCGCGCGTGCCAGCAGCCGGACGCGTTCGAAGCCTTCGCCGGTAAGGAACTGCTGCAGTTCGCGGGTCGGTACCAGAGTGGCATCGGCCTGGTTGTGGAAGCGGCGCATCCAGCGCAGCGCGGCGGCCTGCAGCCACGCCGCACCGTAGTCCGGCAGGTATTCGTCGAAACGCGTATGGAAACCGGTGGCGACGGGAATACCCAGCCGCCGCGCACAACGCAGTGCGGACCAGCCCAGCGGGCCCTCGGTGGCGATGTAGATGGCGTCCGGGCGATTCGCCTGCCAGTGGCGTCCCAGGCGGATGGGCGCAGGCAGCCCGAAGCGCAGGCCGGGATAGCGGGGCAGGGCGGCACCGGGTACCAGGAAGGCGTCGTCCGCAGCCGTGTCGGTTTCCTGCCGTGGACGCACCAGATCCACGTCATGGCCCGCGCCACGCAGGCCCTGCTCAAGGCTCTGGACGGTCAGGGCCACCCCGTTGACTTCCGGAGGATAGGTCTCGGTGACGATCGCGTAGCGCATGGCAGCCTCCCGTTTGCGGGCATGCTCGGCGCTGGCCATGTCCCGGCCATGACCGGATTACGACGGCAAGGTGACGGGCGATGCGGCCCGTCAGCCGATGCTCAGGCCACGAAGGGCCGGAACTGCACGCCCAGCCCGGCCATGCCGTCCACTTCGCCGATCAGGTCCGCGCGCAGCAACGGCCGCGGATCGATCACGTCCTGCGGCACCACCAGGGTCAGCCGGTCGTCCTCGGCCGTGAGCTCCGGCACCGGAATCGGCGTGGCCTCGCGGGCACGATTCAGCAGCACCGCCAGCCGCAGCAGCGCGGCCAGCCGCCTGGCCGGCACCGCCAACCGGTCCGGCAGCGCGTCGAAGGCGCTCTTGGGCACATTGCGGCGGTGGGTGCGGACCAGTGCGGCGAGCATCTGCTGCTCCTGCCGCGAGAACCCGGCGATATCCGAATGTTCCAGCACGTAGCTGCCGTGGGTGTGGTAACCGCTGTGCGCGATCATCAGGCCAAGTTCGTGCAGGCCAGCGGCCCAGCCGAGCATGCGCGCGTCGTCGGCATCCAGCTTCCAGCTGTCCTGCACCTGTTCGAACAGCGCCATGGCGGTGTCCTGCACGCGCGTGGCCTGCGCGACGTCGATGTCGTAGCCGGCCGTAAGCGCGGCCACCGACTCGTCGCGCAGATCGTTCTCGCTGGCGCGACCAAGGATGTCGTACAGGATGCCCTCGCGCATGGCAGCCTTGCTGACCAGCAGCTTCTGCAGCCCAAGTGCCTGGAACGCTGCTTCCAGCACCAGGATGCCACCGGCGATGATCGGCCGCCTGTCCGAAGACAGTCCGGGCAGGTCGATATCCTCGATGCGCTTGGCCTTCAGCAGTTCATCGCGCAGCTGTGGCAAGGCTTCGGCGGTGATCGCGCCCTTGCTCAGCTTCATGGTCGCGCAGATCTCGCTGATCGCCTTGTGCGTACCCGATGACCCCAGTGCTTCCTGCCAGCCCAGCGCGCGGTACTTGGTGGCGAACTGCTGGAATTCGGCGCCGATTTCAGTCAAGGCATCCTTCCAGCGCTTCTTGCTGAGCTTGCCGCCGGGAAAGAAGCGCCGGGTGCTGGCGATGCAACCCGCCTGCAGGCTCTCGCGTTCCAGGGTCTGCATGCCCTGGCCGATGATGAACTCCGTGGAGCCACCGCCGATGTCGATGACCAGGCGGCGCTGGTCGGGCTTCGGCGGTTGCGCATGGGCCACGCCAAGGTAGATCAGGCGCGCTTCCTCGCGGCCGCTGACCACTTCGATCGCGTGCCCCAGCGCGGTTTCGGCCGGCATCAGGAAAGAGTGGGGCGAGCGCAGCTGGCGCACGGTGTTGGTGGCCAGGGCACGCACGCGGTGTGGCGGGATATCGCGGATGCGCTGGCCGAAGCGCGCCAGGCATTCCAGCGCGCGCTGGCGCGCCTCGCTGGACAGGCCGCCCTTTCCATCCAGGCCATCGGCCATGCGCACGGTTTCGCGCAGGCGATCCACCACGCGAAGTTGTCCCTGCGTGTGCCGGGCGATGATCATGTGGAAGCTGTTGGAGCCCAGGTCGATGGCTGCCAGCAGCTCGCCGTCCTGCAGAGTGGGGGGTGTCTTGGTATGCGGCATGCCGGAATGGTAGCCGAAGGCATGGCCGGCTCGTCACCGCGCCGCCTTCACATGGCGAGCGATGCCCGGTCGCGGTAGACGCTGGCCGATCGCATCTGGCGAACGACGTGGCTTGGTGCGCGCGGGTTGCGGATGCGGGCAGGCCGGCCACGGTCCGCGCAGCGAACCGTGGCGCGCGTGCCCTTACAGGCCCTGCATCAATGCCATCTGCGCCGAATGCGGTGGTTCGTCATGGCCGGGTTCCAGCTTGATGTAACGGCCATCCGCCTGCAGTTCCCACGCGTTGAGGTTGTCGTCCAGGTAGTTCTGCAGCACGTCGCGGTAGACGCGCCGGGCCAGTTCCGGATCCAGGATCGGAAAGCCGGTCTCCACCCGTCGCAGCAGGTTGCGCTCCAGCCAGTCGGCGCTGGCGCAGAACAGTTCCGGCGCGCCGTCGTTGCCGAACCAGTACACACGGCTGTGTTCCAGGAAGCGGCCGACGATGGAGCGCACGCGGATGTTGTCCGATACGCCCGGCACGCCGGGCCGCAGCGTGCAGGCGCCACGCACGATCAGGTCAATCTGCACGCCGGCCTGCGAAGCCGCGTACAGCGCGCGCACCACCCGTGGCTCGTTGAGGGCGTTCATCTTGGCGATGATGCGGGCCGGATGGCCGGCCCGTGCGATACGCGCTTCGCGTTCGATGCGCTTGAGCACGCCGGTGTGAAGGGTGAACGGCGATTGCAGCAGCCGCTTCAGGTCCGCCTTGGAGGACAGTCCGGACAGCTGCTGGAACAGCAGGTGCACATCGCTGCCGATATCCGCGTCGGCGGTGATCAGGCTCAGGTCGGTATACGCACGCGCCGTGCCGCTGTGGTAGTTGCCGGTGCCCAGGTGCACGTAGCGGCGCAGCTTGCGTCCTTCGCGACGCACGATGAGCAGCATCTTGGCATGGGTCTTGAAACCGACCACGCCGTAGACCACCTGCACGCCGGCCTCCTGCAGGCGATCGGCGAGGCCGAGATTGGCCTCTTCATCGAAGCGCGCGCGCAGTTCCACCACCACCGTCACGTCCTTGCCATTGCGCGCGGCCTGGATCAGCGCCTCCACGATCAACGAATCCTTGCCGGTGCGGTACAGGGTCTGCTTGATCGCCAGTACGTTGGGATCGATCGCCGCCTGCTTGATGAGGTCCAGCACGGTGCTGAACGCATCGAACGGGTGATGCAGCAGCAGGTCCTGCCGGGCGACCACGTCGAAGATGCTTTCGGCATCCTTGTCGCGCATCGTGCGTGGCGTCATCGGCGGGTACTTCAGCTCCGGCCGGGCAACCACGTCGTACAGCTGGATGATGCGGTTGAGGTTGACCGGGCCGTCGATGTAATAGACCGCGTTCTCGGTCAGGCCGAAATTCTGCAGCAGCGTGCGCACGATGTCGCCCGGCACGTCCTTGGCGATCTCCAGCCGCACGGCAGGCCGGTAACCGCGGTCCACCAGTTCATCGCGCAGTGCCAGCGCCAGGTTCTCCACCTCCTCCTCGTCCACCACCAGCTCCGAATTGCGGGTGACGCGGAACTGGTAGGCCCCCTGTACTTCCATGCCGGGGAACAGCTCGTCGACGAACGCCGACAGCATGGACGACAGGAACACGAAGTTCTGCCCGGCGCCCAGGCTTTCCGGCAGCTGGATGATGCGGGGCAGCGACCGCGGCGCGCGCACGATCGCCAGGTGTCCGTTGCGGCCAAAGGCATCGGTGCCCTTCAACACCACCACGATGTTCAGCGATTTGTTGAGGATCTTCGGGAACGGATGCACCGGGTCCAGGCCCAGCGGCGACAGCACCGGCATGATCTCGTTGCGGAAGAACGCCCGCAGCCAGCGCTTCTGCCGCGGGCTCCAGGAATTGCGTCCCAGCACGCTGATGCCTTCTTCATGCAGTGCCGGCCGCAGCAGGTCGTTCCAGCAGCGGTACTGCTGGTCCACCAGTTCCGCGGCACGGTCGTGGATGGCGCTGAGGATGGCCTGCGGGCTCATGCCATCCGGTGCCGGCGGCAGCCCGAATTCCTGCGCATGGCGCACGGCAGCGGCACGGATTTCAAAGAATTCGTCAAGGTTGGTGCAGGAGATGCACATGAAGCGCAGTCGTTCCAGCAACGGAACCTGCGTATCCAGCGCCTGCGCCAGCACCCGGAAGTTGAAATCCAGCTGCGACAACTCGCGGTTGATGTACAACGCCGGATCGCGCAGCAGATCGCTTTCCGGATGCGCGGGAACGGGAAGGGATCCTGGGCTGCTCATGGGGTTCGATCTTCGGCGGTGGGGAAGGGCGCCGGCTCGCGCTCACGCACGTGTCCGGCGTCGAAATGGCAGGAGAATGTCGAGCCTTTGCCTACTTCGCTCTGGATCTCCAGGCGGGCGTCGTGCAGGCCAAGAATGTGCTTGACGATGGACAGGCCAAGGCCGGTGCCGCCGCTTTCCCGCGAACGGCTGCTGGATACCCGGTAGAAGCGTTCGGTGAGCCGTGGCAGGTGGTTGGCGGGGATGCCGTAGCCGGTATCGCAGACCGAAAGCACCGCACCGTCGCCATCGCGGCGGAACGCCACGCTGATCCGGCCACCGGCCGGTGTGTAGCGCACCGCATTGGTGACCAGGTTGGAGAACGCGCTGTGCAGTTCCTTTATCGAACCCACCAGGTCCACGCCGGCAAGATCTTGGACACTGATGGCATGGCGGCCCTGGCTGTGTGCTTCGGCTTCGCGGCGCAGGGTGGCCAGCATCGGCACCATCGCCACTGTTTCGGCTTCGCCGTGTTCCTGCGATTCCAGCCGCGACAGTGTCAGCAGGTCTTCCACCAGCTGTGCCATGCGCTGGCTCTGCCTGCGCATCTCTTCCAGCATCGGCCCGGTGCCGGGGAAATCCTCCGGGTCCATCATGTCCAGATAGCCGTGCACCACGGTCAGCGGCGTGCGCAGTTCGTGGGATACGTTGGCGACGAAATCGCGGCGCACCTGCTCCAGCCGCAGCAGCTTGCTCACGTCGCGCGCGATCAGCAGCCAGTAGTCCGGCGAATAGGGGATCAGCCGCAGGTTGAGGCGGATCGCCGGATCGACCGGCGAAGGCACGTCCAGGATCGGTTCGGCATTGCGTCCGCCCGCCAGCCAGTGCGCGAGCGGCATCGGCTGCAGTCGTTCCACCAGCGCCTGGCCCAGGTCGCCGGGATGATGCAGGCCCAGCAGCACGGTGGCTGCTTCGTTGAACCACTGCACGCGTTGGCTGTTGCGGTCCAGCACCACCACGGCGTCCGGCAGCGCCGCGGCGGCGGCGCGGTAGCTGCGCAGCATGTCCAGCAGGCGACGCTTGCGCACGCGCATTTCCAGCTGGTTGCGCGAGACCACGCGGTCCAGCTCGTTCCATACCCCGGTGCCCGAAGCGATGTCCCAGCGCCTGCGCGCGGTCAGCCGTCCCAGCACCCGGTGCAGCCGCCAGTAGTGCCAGGCCAGCGCACCGGTGGCAGCCAGTGCCACGCCCATCCACGGATTGCCCAGCAGCCCTCCCACGGCTCCGGCCACCAACAGCACCGCAGCCAGGGCGGCCAGGGTCTTGAACCAGGCAGAGCGTCTATCGCGGGGCATTGCGGTTCCGGAAAGTGGTTGGGGTATCCCGTGGGCGACCCCGGGTTATAGCAGAGTTGCCGGCGCCAGGGCCGGCTCAGGTGGACGTGGAAAAGCGGTAACCCGCGCCGCGCACGGTCTGCACCATGTCTTCGGCGCCGAAGGGTTCCAGCGTCTTGCGCAGTCGGCGGATGTGCACGTCGATGGTGCGCTCTTCCACGTACACGCTGCCGCCCCATACGTGGTCCAGCAGCTGCGCGCGGGTATAGACGCGCTCGGGATGGGTCATGAAGAAGTGCAGCAGGCGGTATTCGGTGGGACCGATCGGCACCGGCTGGTCGTTGGCGAACACGCGGTGCGCGGCACCGTCGATGCGGATGACGCCCACCGCCACGCTGCCGTCCTCGTCATCGTCGCGTGCCCGGCGCATCACCGCGCGGATGCGCGCCAGCAGCTCGCGGGCCGAGAACGGCTTGACCACATAGTCATCCACGCCTGCTTCCAGGCCGCCGACACGGTCGTTTTCCTCGCCACGCGCGGTCAGCATGATGATCGGCACTTCGCGGGTCAGCGCTTCCTTGCGCCAGCGGCGCGCCAGGTCCAGGCCGCTGGTACCGGGCAGCATCCAGTCCAGCAGGATCAGGTCCGGAACGCGGTCGGCGATGGCCGTCTGGGCCTCGCGCGCATCGCCAGCGTGGATCGGCTCGTAATCGCCCTTGCGCAGGGCGAAGGCCACCATTTCGCGGATCGCGGGTTCGTCGTCGACGATCAGGATGCGTTTCTGCACGTGCCCACCAGGTTGCTCATCGGATCAGGAATGAGCCCAGTAGACTACGGTTTGATGACAGGTTTGTGACTACGTCCGATATTGCCGCGAGGAACAGGGCGCATGGTCACCTGACGGCAATGATCAGCGCCGTTCCAGTTCCGGATCGTCCACGCCCTGGCGGCGCATCTCCAGCACCGTCGGGGTGATGGATTCTATGCGCGCATCCACCCGCGCGCGGGTGATGTAATCCAGCGATGGCTGGCGCTTGAGCGCCTGCAGCTGCATCAGCGCCTGCTCCGGACGGCCGTTCAGGAAGGCCGCCTCCGCATACGATTCGCTGGCACGGGTCAGATCGCCGGCCAGTTCGCTGGCGCGCGCGAAGCGCTGCTGGAAGACCGGATCGTTGCCGCTTTGTGACAGCAGGGGCCGCAGCATGTCCTGCGCGCGCTGGCCGGCGGCCTTGCCACCCTGTTCGTTGAGGATCTGCGCATACGCCAGGGCCACCGGCCGGCTGCCGGGATGGCGGCGCAGCAATTCCTCGAATCGTGCGTTGGCCTGCGTGGCGTGCCCGGAACGGGATTCGGCCTCGCCCAGTGCCAGCGCCACCCACAGGTTGTCCGGATCGATGTCGTTCAGCTCGGCCAGCGTGCGCGCTGCCCCGGCCGCGCCGCCGGTCCCAGTGTTCAGCTGCGCCAACGCCTGGCCGTAACGCTGCGGCGGGGTCAGTCCATCGGCCTGGCGGCGTGCCAGGCCTTCGTATTCGCGGGCCAGTTCGGCAGGCGTGACGGCGCTGAGCACCCGCAGGCGCTCGCGCGCCCAGTCGAACTGACCGCTGGAGCCGCGGCTGAGCTGGCCTACCGATACCTGCATGCCGGGCGGCAGCAACAGGTTCTGCCGGCGCACGGTAGGATCGGACAGGCCCGGATCGCCGGGGTCCACGCGTTCGCGGCGCACGCCGCCCGGCACCTCGGTGGTGAGCACCACGGTGTCCTTCTTCATCTGCTCGGCGCGCAGCTTGGCCTCGCTGATGCGGGTGGTGTTGACCGGGTGGGTGCGCAGGAAATCCGGCACGGTGTACCCGCCGTCGTTGCCACGCATGGAGGCGCTCATGCGCTCGAAGAAGCCGGCCATGGCATCCACGTCGTAGCCGCTGCGGGCCAGCGTGCGGATGCCCAGGCGGTCGGCCTCGGATTCGTTGGAGCGGGTGTAGTCGATCTGCCGCTGCTGCATCAGGCCCATGCCCGACGCGATGCTGGCCATGGTGGCGTTGCCCGCGGAATTGCCGCCGGCCTGCTGTGCGGCCACGATGGCGGCCAGCATGCCCAGCAGGATCGGAATCTGGTCGCGCTGGGCACGTTCCACGCCGCGCAGCACATGCTGCTGGGTGACATGGGCGATCTCGTGCGAAAGCACCGCGGCCACTTCGTCTTCCCGCTCGGCGGTCAGCACCAGCCCGGCATTGACGCCGATATAACCGCCCAGCGTGGCGAAGGCGTTGATCTGCCGGTCCTTCATCATGAAGAAGGTGAAGGGCTGCCGTGGCTGGGCGCTGTTGGAGCCCAGCCGGGTGCCGATGGTCTGCAGCCAGTCGCTGACCAGTGGATCATCCAGCAGGTAACCGTAGTTGCGCAGTTCGCGCAGCATCATGCCGCCGTACTCGGCCTGGCGCGCGGGGGTCAGCAGTTCGCCGGCCGACGAGCCGATGTCCGGCAAGGAATCCTGGGCCCGGGCCAGTGGAACGCCCAGGGCGAGGGTCAGGGCGGCGGAGAGCAGCAGCAGTCGCAAGCGGTGGGTCCTCGGGCAATGCCTCCCAGCGTGGCAGGCCGGGGTGCAAGCAAACGTTAATACACAATGTTGCGGCCATGGCATGGAAATACCACTGCGCCGCTACCATGTATGGACCGTCGATCCCGCGTGGAGTTTCCCATGACCCAACTTGAACAGCCTGCCGGTGCCGCGCCGGCCATCACCATCTATTCCACCGCCGTGTGCCCCTACTGCGTGGCGGCCAAGAATTTCCTGAAGAGCAAGGGCCAGCAATGGACCGAAGTGCGCATCGACCTGGACCCGGTCGAGCGCGAGAAGATGATGGCCAGGACCCGCCGCACCAGCGTGCCGCAGATCTTCGTCGGCGATGTGCACGTCGGCGGCTATGACGACATGATGGCCATGCACCGCGCAGGCAAGCTGGAGCCGTTGCTGGCCGGGCAGGGCGGGGCATGAGCACGGGCGACGACAGCACGGACCGCCTGGCCGAGTTCACCGCTTTCCGCAAGCGCATGAACGAACGCATCCTGGCCGAACCGAACCAGGTGGTGAGGCGGTTCTTCGCGCTGGACACGCAGACCTACCAGGCCGGCGCGCTGGATGTGAAGACCAAGGAACTGCTGGGCCTGGTGGCCTCGCTGGTGCTGCGCTGCGACGACTGCATCAGCTACCACGTTGCCCAGTGCAAGGAAGCCGGGGTAAGCCGCGAGGAGTTCTTCGAGACCTTCTCGGTCGGTCTGGTGGTCGGCGGTTCGATCGTCATCCCGCACCTGCGCCGCGCCGTGGATTTCCTCGACCAGCTCGAAAGCGGCGCCGCCGCCCCCACCGCCCACGAACACTGAGGTAGCGCCGGGGCCTTCGGCGCGATCCAACCGCCCAGGAGCCCCCTTGTTGTTCAAGGGGGCGCGCCGACAGGGGCGGGGATAAGGTGGGATGCGCGGGCAATTGTGCCTTTGCCGGGGGCTGGGACCTTTGTCTATTTGGGTTGATGACCCCGGCTAAGGCATAATTGCCGGTGAAACTTCCCTCGCGCCGGCGCTCCGGGCACCCCCGGACGGCGCTTTTCCCCCTGTTCGGAATTTGATCAATGACGCAGAAAATCACGGTCATCCGCGGCGATGGCATCGGCCCGGAGATCATGGACGCCACGTTGTACGTGCTGGACCAGCTCAACGCCGGCCTGGAATATGAAGACGCCGACGCTGGCCTGGTGGCGCTGGAAAAGCACGGCGACCTGATGCCGGCAGCCACGCTGGAATCCATCGCACGCAACAAGGTGGCACTGAAGAGCCCGCTGACCACTCCGGTCGGTGGTGGTTTCACGTCCATCAACGTGAGCCTGCGCCGCCATTTCGACCTGTACGCCAACGTGCGCCCGGCGCACACCTTCCCGAACACCAAGTCGCGGTTCGAGAACGTCAACCTGATCACCGTGCGCGAGAACACCGAAGGCGCTTACCTGGCTGAGGGCCAGGAAGTGTCCGCCGACGGGGAAACCGCGTTCTCCGGCACCCGCATCACCCGCAAGGGCTCCGAGCGCATCGTGCGCTATGCCTTTGAACTGGCGCAGAAGACCGGCCGCAAGAAGGTCACTGCGGTGCACAAGGCAAACATCATCAAGTCGACCTCGGGCCTGTTCCTGAACGTCGCCCGCGAAGTGGCCGCGCAGTTCCCGGACATCGAGTTCCAGGAAATGATCGTCGACAACTGCTGCATGCAGCTGGTGATGCGTCCGGAACAGTTCGATGTGATCGTCACCACCAACCTGTTCGGTGACATCATTTCCGACCTGTGCGCCGGCCTGGTGGGCGGCCTCGGCCTGGCCCCGGGTGCCAACATCGGCGAGAAGGCGGCCATCTTCGAAGCCGTGCATGGCACCGCACCGGACATCGCCGGGCAGGGCAAGGCCAATCCGTGCGCGCTGCTGCTGGCAGCGGCACAGATGCTGGACCACATCGGCCAGCCGGAGAACGCCGAGCGCCTGCGCAAGGCCATCGTTGCCACGATGGAAGCCAAGGATTCGCTGACCGGCGACCTGGGTGGCACCGGCAACACCATGGGCTTTGCCAAGGCCATCGCCAGCCGCCTGTAATCGCAGCGGGCCATGCAGTGGACAACGGGGCGCCCTGGGGCGCCCCGTTTTGTTTTTTGGCCACTTTGCATGTACGCCCCGCGCACAGATGCTGTGCTTGTCCCTGTCTGGCCCCTGCGTGGCGCCCTGCGCATCCTGTACCGACATTCAATGCACAGGAGTTGCCCTCATGAACTTCACCGCCTTCGGCCTGGCCAGTCTGCTCGGCATGGCTGCCAGCGTGCCGGCGCTCGCCGAGCCCGCTCATCCCACCATTCGTCATATGGCCTCCGTCCCCTCGACGATGTCGCTGGACGCAGCCAGGACCGCTTTGCTGGTCGTCGATTTCCAGAACGAATACTTCGGCGCCGATGCTGCTTCCGGCTTCTCCGGAGGTCGCATGGTCATACCTGATGGAGTGGCGGCGCTGCAGCAGGCGCGTCGCCTGGTGCAGTTCGCCGATACCAACGGCATTCGTGTGATCCATGTCCAGCATGTGCTGCCGGCTTCCGCCCCGCTGTTTGCCCAAGGCAGCATCAACGCGGCGTTCCACCGCGACCTGCAGCCGCGCCACGGTGAGACCGTCGTGCAGAAGGACACTGTCAGCGTCTTTGCCGGTGACTCGGCTGCGGTCCTGGACAAGGTGCTGAGAGATGCTGGCATCGATACCCTCATCGTCGCTGGACTGCAGACCCACGCCTGCGTGGCCGGTGCTGCACGCGACGCGGCTGCTGCCCCGCGGGGCTATCGCGTGATCGTTTCGTCCGATGCCACCGCCAGCCGTGATCTGGACCTTTCCAATGGGCGAAGCATCGACCACCGCACGCTGCATGAGGCCTCGCTGGCGCAGATCGAAGACACGTTCGGTGATGTCATGACCACCGACGCGATTCTCGCGCTGCCGGTGCGGACCAGCAGCGAAGGCGCTTGACATGGTGGTGGAGCCCGCAGACTGTGGGCTCCGCCGACCCCGGAATGCCCCACCGATGGATCACTTCGCTGCCCTGCGCGCACTACGCGCGATCGTCGAGGCTGGAACCTTCACGGCCGCCGCCGAGCGTCTCGGCACCAGCCATACCGCCATGTCGCGGCAGTTGCGGCAATTGGAAGAGCATCTGCAGGTACGCCTGCTTGACCGCAACAGTCGTCGCTTCTCGTTGACCGAGGCGGGGCGCGACTATTACCGCACTGCGGCCATGGTGCTGGACAGGCTGCGGGAAGCCGAGGAGCGCGCACGCGCCGGCCAGGCACTGCCCAGCGGAACGCTGCGCATCAGCGTGCCGCAGGTCGTCGCAAGCCAGGAAGTGCCGACCTGGCTGCCGGAGTTTCTGTCGCGTCATCCGCAGTTGGCCGTGGACCTGTCCGCTGATGACCAACTGATCGACGTGGTCGGTGGCGGCTTCGACCTTGCCCTGCGGATCGCCCATTCCTTGCCCGACAGCCAGCTGGTTGCGCGCGAGCTGACCTGTTCGGTGCGCATTCTGGTGGCTGCGCCGGCCTATCTTGCGCGACACGGTCTGCCCCGCCAGCCGGCGGACCTGAAGCAGCACGTCCTGCTGGCCTTCAACACGGCACCGGCGGCATCTGCCTGGACATTGCAGGGGCCGCACGACGCGACGGCACGCCTCGATACAGGGCAGCGCCTGCGCGTGGACGCCACGCCCGCGCTGCATGCTGCGACCATTGCCGGAATGGGCATCAGCCTGTTCACGGCGCTGACCGTGCGCGAAGACCTGCGTGCCGGTCGTCTCATACGCGTGCTGCCGGGCTGGCACGGCGGGCAGCGCCGCTACTTCGCACTGTATCCGCATGCCCGCGCGCTGGCGCCCAAGGTGCGCGCGCTGGTGGATCACCTGGCCGCACATTACGCCGCAGGTGGCACGGGCGCGCCGCTGCCGTGTATCTGACCCACGAAAAAAATGCCCGCACGTTGCGGTGCGGGCATGGGGCAACATCGGCGTGGGCCTGCGCCCGGGACGGATCAGCGCTGCTGGATCTTCGCCAGCAGGCGCAGGAACTCCACGTACAGCCACACCAGCGTGACCATCAGGCCGAATGCGCCGTACCACTCCATGAACTTCGGCGCGCCCTGTTCCACGCCGCTTTCGATGAAATCGAAATCCAGCACCAGGTTCAGTGCCGCCACGATGACCACGAACACGCTGAAGGCGATGCCCCAGCCGCTGGCTTCATGGATCACCGGTACGTTGACGTTGAAGAAGCCGAGCACGATGGATGCCAGGTAGAGCAGGGCGATGCCGCCGGTGGCGGCGACCACGCCCAGCTTGAAGTTCTCCGTCGCCTTGATCAGCCCGCTGCGGTAGGCCACCAGCAGGGCCACCAGTGTTCCGAAGGTGGCCAGCACGGCCTGGAACACGATGCCCGGGAAACGCTGTTCGAACACGGCGGAGATGGCACCCAGGAACAGCCCTTCCACCAGCGCGTACAGCGGCGCGGTGACCGGCGCCCAGGTCTTCTTGAACACCGTGACCAGCGCCAGGATCAGCCCGCCGATGGCGCCGCCGAGTGCATAACCCATGCCGGCGGTGGAAAGCGTGCCGGCCATGTCGCCGCTGGTGACCAGCGCCTGGCTCCACGAAAAGGACGCGGTGAGCACGGTCAGCAGCAACAGCACGCCGGTCTTGTTGACGGTACCGTTGAGGGTCATGGCCTGGTCGCCACGCACCGAAACGGTGCCGCTGCCCAGGTCGAGGAAGGTGGATTCGGAAAGAGCCGGGTTGCCGCTGCGCATAGTGCGATCTCCGTGCGAAGGTGGTGAGGGAGGGCCGTCCGGCCGCTGCAGGCAGCATAGCCGATCCTTCCTTGCCGCCACTGCCGCAAAACGCTCGGCCTGTCAGGCAGTGCTCGTCGGCCGGAAAAACCGCTGCACGGTGGCCGGCGCTGTCATGCGGCATGCGCGGCTGCGCGTTGACAGGAAGGCGCGCGGTTGTTCACAATCGCCGTCTGCCTGGGGCCATGCCCCCTGCACGTTGCAACGCCGGGGTATAGCGCAGTCTGGTAGCGCGCCTGCTTTGGGAGCAGGATGTCGGGGGTTCGA
The DNA here is from genome assembly GCA_023423605.1 of Pseudomonadota bacterium. Lineage (GTDB taxonomy): Bacteria > Pseudomonadota > Gammaproteobacteria > Xanthomonadales > Xanthomonadaceae > Stenotrophomonas. The sequence goes on along the minus strand of JAFAFF010000150.1, from coordinate 35 downwards.
ATCCCTCTACCCCGACCAACCATCGTCCCTCCGGG
>JAFAFF010000106.1 GCA_023423605.1 Pseudomonadota bacterium | reverse complement strand
GTGTTCCGGCTGGTCGAGACCACGTTCTCCGGCCAGCCTGTCGCGGTGCTGCGCATGCTGGCCGGGCTGCGTGCCGAAGGTGAGGCGGTGGCGGCGTTGATGCCGATCATCATCCGCGAACTGCTTGCTGGCGCCGCATTGGCACAGTTGCAGTCACGTGGCGGCAACCTGGCGGCGGAGATGAAATCGCGCGGCATCTGGGAATCACGGCAGGCGCCGTACAAGCGCGCGCTGCAGCGGCATCCAGAAAGCCGGCGCTGGGAACGCTTCGTCGCCGAGGCGGGCCTGGTGGACCGTATCGCCAAGGGACGCGCCGATGGCGACGCGTGGCTGTCGCTGGAGCGCCTGCTGGTGGCGGTAGCCGAAGCCCGCGCGGTACGTCTGCTCGCCCGCGCCTGAGCCGGCCATATGCCCCTGCGCATCTACTACGGCGGCACGTTCGATCCGGTGCATCTGGGGCATCTGGCGATCGCCCGCGCGGCACGCGATGCGCTGCAGGTCGCGGTACGCCTGCTGCCTGCCGCTGATCCGCCGCATCGTCCCGCGCCTGGCGCGGATGCGGGGCAGCGCTGCCGGATGCTGGAGCTGGCCATCGGCGACGAACCGGGGTTGCTGCTGGATCGCCGCGAAGTGGAACGAGCCACACGCACCCCGGGCGTGCCGTCCTATACCGTGGATACGCTGGTCGAACTGCGCGCGGAGCTGGGGCCGGCGCGCCCGCTGGCCTGGCTGGTGGGCGCCGACAGCCTGCTGGCACTGGACCAGTGGCACCGCTGGCAGGAACTCTTCGAACTGGCGCATTTCATCGTGGCCGAGCGCCCGGGCAGCGACCTGCGCCAAGCCGTTGGCGGCCAGCTGGGGCAGGCGCTGCAGTCGCGCTGGACCCGGGATGGACAGGCGCTTTTCGCATCCCCCGCCGGCTGCGTGCTGCGCCTGGAGCAGCCGCTGCGCAGCGAATCGGCCAGTGAGGTGCGCACGCGCATCGCCGGGCATGGGGCGTGGCGGGAACTGCTTCCGCCGCCGGTGGCCGACCACATTGCCCGCGAAGGGCTGTATGGCCTGCCGTCGCCGTGAATGCCGCCGCCACGGCATGCCCGTATAATCCTCCCTACGTTCATCGAGCCAGACCGCATTGAGCAACCAGACCCAACCCCAGACCATCAAGGTCGAACTGCCCAGCCCGCCGCCTTCCGTGGAAGAACTGCTGGCGTGTGTGATGGACGCCACCGAGGAACTGAAGGCCAAGGAAGTGGTCAAGGTGGATGTACGTGGCAAGTCCAGCGTCGCTGACTACATGGTGATCGCTTCGGGCACCTCGTCGCGTCACGTCAAGTCCATCGCCGATGAAGTGGTGCGCTTCGCCAAGAAGCTGGATGTGATGCCGCTGGGCGTGGAAGGCGAGCGCGAAGCCGAATGGGTGCTGGTGGACCTGGGCGACGTGATCGTCCATGTGATGCTGCCGCGCGTGCGCGAATTCTATGCGCTGGAGCGCCTGTGGACCGTAGGCGACCAGCCGGCGACCGATGGCGATGAAGACGACGCGGCCTGAGTATCGGGCCCGCGCCAGCAACCGTACGTCGACGGCGCCCCAGGGCGCCGTCGGGCGTTTGAGGAGGCAAGCATGAAAGCACGCCTGATCGCGACCGGCGAACGCGCCCCGGCCTGGGTGGCACAGGGGTTTGCCGAATACCAGAAGCGCTTGTCGCACTGGTTGCCGTTCGAACTGGTGGAAATCGAGCCCGGCCTGCGCGGCAAGGGGCGCGATGCGCGCCGCGCTACCGAGGACGAGGGCCGGCGGGTGATTGCCGCGCTGCCGAAGAACGCCTACGTTGTCGCGCTGGATGTACCCGGCCGGCAGCTGAGTTCGGAACAGCTTGCCCAGCGCCTGGAGCACTGGCGTGGGCAGGGCAGGGACCTGGCGTTCCTGATCGGTGGCCCGGAAGGCCATTCGCCCGAGGTTTCGGCGCTGGCCGATGAAAAATGGTCGATCGGCCCGCTGACGTTGCCGCACATGCTGGTGCGGCTGGTGGTGGCCGAACAGCTGTATCGTGCGGCGGCGATGTTGGCCAATCACCCCTACCATCGTGCATGAAATCCGCTATACTGGCGGTCTGCCCGAATAGCTCAGCCGGTTAGAGCACTTGACTGTTAATCAGGGGGTCGTTGGTTCGAGTCCAACTTCGGGCGCCATGTTCAAGACCCGCATCGCGAGATGCGGGTTTTTTGTTTTTCCGGTATGCCCTTCCAAGCTGCGGGCCGTTCCCGGTAACGCGCAGGCAGCCACCGACCCGCAGGCCGACGGCTGCCATGCACACACCATCACGATCACACACAGATCAGTTGAACGTGTACTTCGCCCCCACCGTGAAGTAGCGCCCGATGGCGCCACTGAAGTGCAGCGGGTTGTAGTTCACCGCACCATAGGTGCTCGGATCCAGCGGCGCGATACGGTCGAACAGGTTCTGTACCGACGCATTCAGTTCGAACGATTCGTTGATGTCCCAGCTCCCGGAAAGATCGAACGTGGTGAACGAGGCGATCTTCTCCACCGGTGAACCGTCCGCACGGAACGCCAGGTAATCACCGCCGCGGCGGTCCTTGTTCTCCATGCTGTCGATATGGTTGACCACGCCGCTGACGCTCCACGGCCCCTGGGTCCAGGTAGTGCCGAAGTTGATGCGATCCTGCGGCGTGCCGATGCAGTTGGTCACGTCGCAGTTTCCGTGCGTACCGACATAATCGACGGTGCTGTCGCCTTCGGTACGCTCGAACTTCAGCAGATGGCTCCACTGCAGGTCCAGTTCCAGCTGGCCCGGACCGATGTCGAACAACTGGCGGATGTCGGTATCGATACCGCGCACACGTGAGGAATTGACGTTCACGTACTGGGTGTTGACCGCCAGGATGGTGCCGGAATCCGGCACGCCGTTGAGGTTGTTCGAATCGCGCAGCACATTGCCTGCGGCGATCGCATCGGCGGTGCTGCCCTGGGCGATCTCGTTGCTGCGCTTGATTTCCCAGGCATCCACGGTGAGCGATGTGCCGGCCGCGGGCTGCAGGACGATACCCAGCGAATAACTCTTGGATTCCTCCGGTTTCAGGTCCTGGTTCGGCCGGGTGATGATCGCCACCTGCCGCGCGGTGCATTCGTTGTCCGGATCGATCGCGCAGCGCACCGGATCGCGGGCGTTGGAAAACGCGGCCAGGCCGCCATCGCCGTTCTCGGCCGGATTCGGCGCGCGGAAGCCCTCGCCATAGCTGGCACGCACCGCGATCCAGTCGGCCGGCGTCCACTTCGCACCAAGCTTGGGCTTGGTGGCGCTGTCACCGCTTTCATACTTGTCAAAGCGCACCGCCGCGGAAAGTTCCAGTTGCTGCAGCACCGGCGCGGACAGTTCGGCATAGGCGGCGTAGACGTTCTGGGTACCGTCGTAGGCCGAATAGCCGAGACCGATGATGTCACCCTGGTCGGTGTAGGTCTGCGGGGTTAGGCTGTTGCTGGTGCGGCGCCATTCGGTGCCCAGGGCGAGCCCGAGCGGGCCGCCGGGCAGATCGGCCAGGCTGCGCGAAGCGGTCAGGTCGAACATGTCCAGGCTCGAGCGGGCGCGGGCGCTGATGGTCGGCGAAATGGCATCGTAGACCGACTGCGGCGTTTCGGCGGCATTGTCGCCGATGCGCCATACGCCATACGTACAGCTGGGATCGGACAGTACGCACTGCACCGCGCTGTAGCGCAGGAAACCGGTGCGGGTATTGACCAGGTCGGTGCCCGAATGCAGGTAAGCGGTGTCGTAACTCCACTCGCCCCAGTTGCCCTTGACGCCGACCAGGAAGCGGTTGAACTCGTTGGTGTTGCGGGTGACCCGCGGGCCGACGTCCCATGCCGAATAGCGCAGGCGCGATGCCTGTCCGGGAATGGGATTGTCCGGATGATCCGGGCCCAGTACCACGGCGCCATCGCCGCTGTTGGCATTGACCGGGCCGCCCGGGTAACCCCAGCCACCGGATACACCCGATGGGGTGTTGGAGAACGTGGTTTCCTTCTTCGAATAGCCTATTTCCGTATACACCTCGCCGCTCTCGCCGAAGGCGAAGCTGGCCCGGCCGAAGACGTTGACGTACTTTTCCTCGGGGCTCAGGTCGCGGTAAAGCTGGTTGGGATCCCACAGGCACCCCTGTGCCTGCGCACTGGCATCATCCTGGCCGGGAATGGTGGTCAGCCCGGCGCAGCCCGGCAGCGCGACCAGGAACGGATCCTCGCCGTCGGCCAGCACGCGGTCGTCGAACACCGAGCCATTCGGACCCACGCCACCGGCGGTACCACCGGACAGGAAGGCGCCGCCGAGGAACTGGGCATCGGCGGCGTCATAGCCCCAGCGGCGGATGTCGCCGGTGCCGATCCACTTGCGGTTGCGACGGTCGCTGATGCTGATGGCATCGGTACGGCCCACATCCACGCTGAAGAATGCGTTCCAGCCATCGGTTGCCAGGTCGCCGGTACCGGCGGTCAGCGTCGCCTTCTTCGCATCGCCATCGCCGTCACCGGACATGCCGTAGGAACCGCGCAGGATGGCACCCTGGAAATCGCTGCGCAGGATGATGTTGACCACCCCGGCGATGGCGTCCGAACCATAGATGGCCGAGGCGCCGTCCTTGAGCACTTCCACGCGCTCCACCGCATCCAGCGGGATGGTGCTCAGGT
>JAFAFF010000088.1 GCA_023423605.1 Pseudomonadota bacterium | reverse complement strand
TCTCCTCGCCACGCATGATGTCCGGCGCGCCGTCCGCTTCGCGCACGCAGGCCAGTCCGGGCACGATGTCGACGGCAAGATCGCCGATGCGCGTGGCGACCAGCCCGCGGGCGACGGCATCGAGGTCGGCGGGACAGTCGAGATAGCCGGCATCGGTCCAGCCGACATTGGAACCGATCATTCCTGCTGCATAGGCCTGGCTGGCCTGCGGCCAGCGCTGGCGTACCTGGTTGCCGATGTCGGCCATGCCGTCGCGCTGCAGCATGGTGACGCCGGCCGGCAGCTCCAGCACATCGCGCGCGTGCCCATCGGCAGCGATGAGGTAGGCCCGGAAATTCGAGCTGCCCCAGTTGATGCCGATGATGCTGTCGGTGTGGGTCGGGTTCATGGCGATGTCCGGGCGTTCTTGTGTATTGTCGGATTATATGATTATGTCGCCTCCGGCCTGCAAACGCAGCCAGCTGTTTTTCCATGGGCAAGTGAGGGAGGGAATCATGATCCACAGTCCGGTACGCCTGCTGGTGGGCGCGATGCTGCTGCATGCAGGTGCGGCATGTGCTGCGGCAGCGCCGGTATTCGACAATCCGCTGCTGCCCTCCGGGCCGGATCCGTGGATCGTCCGCGATGGCGATGTGTTCCATTACATGGGCACCCACGGCGACCGTCTTGCGATCCGCACCACGCGCGACCTGACCCGCCTGGACGAAGCGCCGGAAGTCACCGTGTGGCGACCGCCGGCATCCGGGCCGAATGCGCGGTCGATCTGGGCGCCTGAGCTGCATCGCATCGATGGCAAGTGGTACATCTACTACACGGCTGCCGACAGTGCGCACGCCGGCGGCAACGATGACGAGGACCGGCACCGTGGCGTGTTCGTGCTGGAGAACGCCAGCGCTGACCCGACCCAGGGCGAATGGCGTGATCGCGGCCGGCTGGCCACGCAGCACCCGGGAATCGACGGCACCACGTTCACCATCGGCGACAAGCGCTATTTCGTGTACTCACCCTATGTGGGTCCGGACAGCGTGCTGGCGATCGTGGCGATGTCCAATCCGTGGACGCTGAGCGGCAAGGAAACCATCATCGCGCGGCCGGACCAGGCCTGGGAGCGGCAAGGGGGAAGGCAGATCCTGGAAGGTCCGGAGTTTCTTGCCGGTCCGCAGGGCGATCTGTTCCTCACCTATTCCGGCAGTGCCTGCTGGTCGGATGATTATGCGATAGGCCTGCTGCGGGCGAAGGCTGGCAGCGATCCGCTGGATGCGAAGGCATGGACCAAGGCCCCACGCCCGGTGCTGGCGAAGAATCCGCAGGGAAATGTCCACGCACCTGGGCACAACGGCTTTTTCACCATGACCGATGGCACGCCGTGGATCGTGTACCACGCCAATCCGGGACCTGACATGGGCTGCACCGCGAAGCGCTCGCCACGCATCCAGCCGGTGCACTGGAATGCCGATGGCACGCCGCGCCTGGATGCCCCGCAAGGCCGCACCATGCCGTAGCGCCGGACCGCCTCTGTCCCGTAGAGCCGGGCCCTGCCCGGCTGGGACCCTGCCGTGCAGCGGGGCAGAGCCCCGCTCTACGTATTTTCCCACCTGTGCCGGGCGCTGAACGGCCGCCGCCGTGTTGACGTGGCCTGCACGCAATTTCACCGTTGGTTGCCGCGCGGCGGGAAACACTGGCTGCACGTAATCGGAGCGCAGAGGAGCCCATCATGAAAATCACGACCCATCTGCTGTGCGTTGGTGCCCTGATGGCGGCATCGGCGGGCGCCTCGGCACAGACCTATGGTCCGCGCGATGAAGGGCGCCGTTTCGACGATGGCAGCCGTGTGGTCTGCCGCAATGTGGAAGTCCAGCGCAACAGCAAGGATTCCAACCGCATCGCGGGCACCGCGACCGGCGCGGTGGTCGGCGGCCTGCTTGGCAACCAGGTCGGTGGCGGCAACGGCAAGAAGCTTGCGACCGTGGCCGGTGCCGTGGCCGGTGGTGCTGCGGGCCGCAACATCCAGGGCAGGCAGCAGGAGCGCAACGGCGATCGTGTCGTCGAGCGCCGTTGCGAACGCGAGTACCGCTGATCCGGGACGCCTGCATGGGCGTCGGCATCCGCATCCAGGAGGCGGTCCGATGGGCCGCCTTCTCCATGCCTGCGTGCTCCATGCCTGCGTGGATGCTGCGCCTCAGCCCAGCAGCGCCTGCAGCGCAGCGATATCCCCGGCGGTGGTCGCCCATGAGGTGACAAAACGTACCGGGACCTCGTCGGCGGACAGGGTGATGTGCGCCGGCAGGCTGTCGGCATACCAGTCGTAACATTGCACCCCGGCGGCATGCAGCCGCTCGAGCATGTTCCGCGGCATGGTCACGAACACCTCGTTGGCCTGTACCGGCCATGCGAGTCGGACCTGCGTGTGGGCCTGCAGGACAGCGGCCAGCTGGTGAGCAGTGTGGTTGGACTGCCGTGCCAGTTCCAGCCAATGATCGTCCCGCAGCCAGGCACTGAACTGGGCACCGAACAGGCGGCCCTTGGATATCAGTTGGCCAGCACGCTTGCGCCGTGCATCGAAGTCCTGTGCCAGCGCCGTGTTGAAGAACACCACGGCCTCGGCCGCCAGCGCGCCGTTCTTGGATGCACCCAGGGAAAGCACGTCGATGCCGACCGCGCTGCTGAGTTCGGCGGGCGTGCAACCCAGCGCAGCCACGGCGTTGGCGAAGCGCGCCCCGTCCATGTGCACGTGCATTCCATGGTCACGCGCGATGCGTGTCAGTTCACGCAGTTCTTCCGGTGTGTAGACCAGGCCGTTTTCGGCTGCCTGGGTGAGGCTGAGCGCAGCGGGGCGCACACTGTGCGGCGGCGCATCAGGCAGCCGGCGCAAGGCCGCGAGCAGCGCCTCCGGCGTGATTTTCCCGCTGTCCGTGGCGATGGGGAACACGCGCGCGCCACCGGTGAAGAACTCCGGCGCCGTTGATTCGTCGGTCGCGATATGGGCCTGCCGGTGGCAGAAGATGGCGCCCCATGGTGGTGCCAGCGCGGACAGGGCCAGGCAGTTCGCCGCCGTGCCGGTGGCAACGAAAAACACCCGCGGCTGGCAGGCAAACACCTGCGCGATGGCCTCTTCGGCCTGCCGTGTCCAGTAATCGTTACCGTAGGAAGCGGCGGTTCCGGAGCAGGCGTCCAGCAATGCCTGCAGGATCCTGGGGGAGACGCCTGATTGATTGTCGCTGCCGAAATCCATGGGTTCCTCTGCGTGGTGCTGGCCTGTGCCAGCCTGCAACGGTGGCGAGCCGGGACTGCTGATCGTAGCGGCACCGTGTCCCTTGCGACCAGGCACGCTGCCAGCGTAGGAGCAGGGCAGCGCCGCCGGTCGCCAGAGCCATCAGCTTAATCGCCGTCACCCATGTGGCCCTCGGCGAGGGCGGTGCGCGTGCCATCCAGCAGTCCGCGGCTGAGCGCGTCGCCTTCGATGAACAGCAGTTCGCCGTTCTCACCGTTCTTGATGCTGCTGTCCACGGCAATGATGCGTTCGCCGTGGAAGCGGCTGACGTGCGGCATCGAGGTATGGCCGACGACGATGCGCCGCAGCCCCAAATGGTCCAGCACGGCCTGCACGCCCTCGGTATCCAGGCGGCCATCAAAATAGCCGCGGTACCAGATGGGACTGGTCTTGCCGTCATACAACGGTGCGCTGGCCGGATCGGCCTTGACCTGGTCGCGTGGGGTGCCCAGCGACGCCTGGTAGGCAGCGTTGGTAAGCTCCGGGTGCAGTGCCAGCTGCAACGCTTCCGGCGAAATGCCGCCATGCAGGAACAGGGTATCGCCGATGCGCAGCAGTGCCGGCCGGGTACGCAGCCATTGGCCGATCACCGAATCGGTGCCATACAGCTGCGGATAGCTGCGTCCCAGCAGCTGCGCGCTGCGCAGGTATTTCGGATTGACGTAGCGCAGGTCGTCGTAGAGCACCATGGTTTCGTGGTTGCCGAGCACGAAGTGCACCGCGCCACCGGCGGCGGCCGCCTGCTGCTGCAGGCCATACAGCAGCCAGAATGCTTCGGTCACGCGTGGCCCGCGATCGAATACGTCGCCGGCGATCACCAGCGTGCCGGTGCCATACGCCCACCGGTCCTGCGCGTCGATCAGCGCGTTCGCGCGCAGCAGGCGCACCAGCAGATCGTACTGGCCGTGGATGTCGGACAGCACGGCGATACGCGGCACCGCCGGCAACACCGCAGTCGCCGGAATGGCAGGGGGGAGGACATGTACCGCATGCGGATGACCGCATTCGGGGGCGATATCCGCCGTTCCCGCGCTGGTCGCAACGTGCCGGCTGCGGACTTCGTCATTGCATATCCAGCGCGCCTGCAGCGCGTCGCCGTCGCGGAACAGGTAAGGGCCATCGGCATCCACGTGGGCCGCTGGTGCGGGCACCTCGCGCGCCGGTGCAGCGGCGCTGGCCAGCATCAGCATTGGCAGCAGCAGGCCAGGCAGACAGATCACGGAAAGGAATTTCATGGCGATGGACCGGCGGTGGAAGAGGATGGCGCGCGAGCGCGGCGGACCATGAATGCTACCGCGGTACGGCTGGCGTCCCCTTCTCGATCGCGCATTGAAGCCGTTTGCGCACAGTCGCGCGTGCTTTGCAATGCGTTCATGCAATTGAGAATCACTATCGTTTATGGAAAAATAACATCCAAGGCAGCGTGCTGCGGTCGTGCGGCGCCGCTTGCCTGCCTCCCCAACGTCGCCTCAAGCCCTTTGCCCGAGGCGTGGCTGATCGCACCCCCACAAAGGTTCAGACATGCACTCTTCCTTCATTGCCGGCAGCGCCGGCATGACTCCTGCCACCTCCCTGTCGCGTCGTCCGCTGGCGCTTGCCATGACCGTCCTGCTGGCCGGTGCGGCTTCCAGCGCACAGGCCGATGTGGCTGCCGACGCCACCGACATCGATACCGTCCACGTCACCGCGCAGCAGATCGCGCGGCAGGCACTGGGCACGTCCACCATCACCGCCGAAGACATCGCCAGGCGTCCGCCGGCCAACGACATCTCCGAGCTGCTGCGCACCATGCCGGGCGTCAACCTGACCGGCAACAGCGCGTCGGGACAGTACGGCAACAACCGCCAGATCGACCTGCGTGGCATGGGGCCGGA
>JAFAFF010000057.1 GCA_023423605.1 Pseudomonadota bacterium | reverse complement strand
GCCCGCATCCACCGCGGACACGGTGACGTGCGCGGTCTTTCCGGCCAGCTGCGGCACGCTCACGGTGACCGGCAGGTCCTGCCCCGGCCGCATCTGCGCCGGTGCCACCAGGCCCACCGCCAGCGTCCGCTCGCGGCGCTCCATCGGCACATGCACGACACCCACCGCGCGTGCCGGCGTGACCTTGCTTGATGCGCTGCCGCCACGGAACACCAGCGCCGTGATGTAGACATCATGGCGTTCCCAGTCGGCCGTCACCGGAATCCGGTAGGTAGCACCGGGCCTGGCATCGATATCCTGCACATACAGCATGCGGTCGCTTTCGACCATCAGGATGCCGCGGCCGGCGTGCGGCGGGGTCATCGTCACCTGCAGGGTGTCACCGGCCCTGTAGCCCGTCTTGTCCAGCCCCAGCTTCACCTTGTCCGGCCGCGCATCCAGGCCGCGGTTGTCATCGCCGCCGCTCCAGCCGGCACGGAAGGGGTGACGACTGGTCAGTCCGGTGGCCGGATCGAACACATCCACGCGGTAATCGCCCCATTCCACCGGGAAATCGAACGTGGCCGCCGCGCTTCCGGCATCCACGGTGCGGGTGTCCTTGTTCTCGAAGCGACGGGTGAAATCGTAGTCCCAGCGGTCATCCTTGAACGTCCAGTGGTAGTCGCGAAGCTCGCGTACCAGGGTGACCTTCAATCCCTTCGCAGGCTGCGGCCTGCCAGCGGCATCCACGCGCACCAGTTCGAAGCGCGCGGTTCCGTTGGCATCGGCGCCCTCCTCCGCGTTGAACAGCGGACGCACGCCGACCAGCGCATCGGCGGGCCACAGCACGCGCTTGAGCGTGCGCGAGACCGTCCGTCCGCCGCTTTCATACAGGCTGCCGGACAGCACCACGGCCACGGGAGTCTTCGCCCTGGCGGCCTCTTCCGGAAGATCGATATCCTGCCGCAGCTGGCCATTGCCCGGCAGGGCGGTATCCAGCACCTCCTTCGCCTCGCGTGGCAGCGTTGCGGTCGGATCGCCGAAGACATAGCCCGGCAGGCCCTGCAATGGGTGCTGTTCCACCGCCACCGCCAGGCGTGCGGTGAAGCGGTTGCCGTCGGCAGGTGCACCGTAAAGATAGGCACCATCGGCATGCAGGCGCAGCGCATCGCCCGGCCGCAGGCTCTGCTGCGGGCTGTCCAGGTCCAGCTTCATGCGTTCAGGCAGGAACTCCTCGATGCGCAGCGCCATGCCCTGGATGGCTTCCCTGCTACCGGGATCGGTGCGGAATTCAACCTGCCAGCGACCGGTCGGCGCGTCGGCGGGGATCGGCTGCTCGAAGCTGAAATAGCCCTGTTCCCCCGGCTGCAGGCGTGTTTCACGGAAGACCTTGCCATCGGGCTGCTTCAGGCGCAGGAAAACCGGCTGGGTGCCGTTGCCGTCCTTGCCGGCGGGCACCGGCCTGCCATCGTTGTCGCGCAGCAACGCCGACAGCCGCACCGTCTCGCCAGGCCGGTACAGATCACGACCGGACCAGGCGAAAACGTCGAACCAGGCAGTATCGCGTCCGGCCACGGCGAACTCGCTCAGGTCCAGCGCCGGCTGGTTGAACGGCAGGAACGTGGTGTCCTTGCCGGTGCTGGCCACCAGCACGTGGCCGGCATCGAGCGTGTAATCCAGCAGCGCGTTGCCATTGCCGTCGGTACTGCCCTTCAACACCGTTTCGCCCTTGGCATCCAGTACCCGCAGGTCCACCTTCTTCAGTGGCGCGCCGTCCTTCAACGAAGCCGTGTGCACGAACAGCCGTTGCTTGTAGGCACGCGTGTGCAGGCCGATGTCGCTGACGCTGAAGAACGCGGTATCGAAGCCGCCATCGAACGCTCCGGTGCGCTTGAGCACCGCGAAATACAGGCCCGGCTCCTGCAGTTCCCTGATGTCCTGCGTCGGCAGGTAGGTCAGCACGCGTTCGTTCTGCTTGCCGCCCAGGATGAAACGGTTGACGTACACCGGTTCGGCCAGGCGGCCGATGGGAGTGCGTTCACCGTAGTCGCTGTCCAGTTCCCAGCTGCCGCGCCGGCCACCGCGCTGGTACTGGCCGAAAAAGGTCGGCAGCTCCTTTTCGCGCACGCGCAGGAATTCCACGTCCACTTCGGCCACGTTCACCGACACCACCGGCAGGCCACGGCTGTCGCGCGCCGGCAGCACGCTGCCCTGGGAAGCGAAACCGGCCGCCGGCTCAAGTTGGCCGCTGAACACCGTCTGCCGCAGCGCCTTGCCCAGACGGCTGCCATCGGCGGCCAGCAGGTCCGCCGAAACCACCAGCGGATATTCCTTGCCCGCTTCCACGAACGGATAACGCAGGGTCCGGCCGTCGTCGGACAGCGTCCAGCCGCTGTCTTCACTGCCGACCTTCTGTTCGAAACGGACCAGGGCATCGAAATCCTGGGTGCCCACCAGCGGCCGCGAAAATTCCAGCGCCAGCGACAGGCCGTCATTCTTCTGGTCCGGATAGGCACGCAGCAGCGTGAAATCGGTGACCTGTTCGGCCTTTGTCGCGATGGCCTCACCGCTGGGCGATGGCAACTGGCCGCCGTCGTTGCGGTTGCAGCCCGCCAGCCCCCCTGCGACGAGCAGCATTGCCGTCCATCCCCATTGCCGAAGCCATGCCTGACCGGTCATGCCGCCACTCCCTGAACGAGGTGATCATTATAGGGAAGGGGCGTGACGGGAAACGGGCATGCTGCCGGAATCACCAGGGCATCCGAGTTGCGGATGTTCCCGCCAGCCGGACTTACGCCGGAAGATACAGGTCCACGTAATCGGTCACCGGCATCACGGCCAATGCCACCGGATCCAGCGAAGCGGCCAGGATGCGTCGTTGCTGGATGTCCGGGAACCGGTGCGCCAGATGGCGACGGAACTTGTCCATCAGCAGCGGGATGCCCTCTGCCCGCCGCCGGGCGTGGCCCAGCGGATATTCCACCAGTACCTCGGGCAGCGTGCTGCCGTCGTTGAAGCGCACGCTCAGGCCATTGGCGATGCTGCGCTTTTCCGGGTCCAGGTAGTCGGCGCTGAGCCGTGGATCCTCGTGGCAGGCGATCTTCGCGCGCAGCGCATCGATGCGCGGATCAGCCGCCACGTCGTCCTCGTAGTCCTCGGCCACCAGCCGCCCATGCAGCAGCGCGATGGCCACCATGTACTGCACGCAATGGTCGCGGTCGGCCGGGTTATGCAGCGGACCCTGCTTGTCGATGATGCGGATGCAGGCCTCCTGCGTGCGGATGGCGACATGCGCGATGTCATCGACCGTGCGCCCCAGCGCATGCAACTGCGCGTGCAGGATGATGGCTGCCTCCACCGCTGTCTGCCCGTGGAATTCGGCCGGATAGCTGATCTTGAACAGCACGTTCTCCATCACGTAGCTGCCCAGCGGACGCCCCAGGATCAGCGCCTTGCCGTGCATGGACACCGCTTCGAAACCCCAGGTGGGCGCGCTCAGCACACTGGGGTAGCCCATCTCGCCACTGGCCGCCATCAGCGCCAGGCGCACGCCGCGGCTGGTCGCATCGCCGGCTGCCCAGCTCTTGCGCGAACCGGTATTGGGTGCATGCCGGTAAGTGCGCAGCGCCTGGCCATCGACCCACGCCAGCGACAGCGCGTTGAGCATGCGTTCGCGGTCCAGGCCAAGCAGCTGCGCCACCACCGCCGTAGTGGCGACCTTGACCAGCACCACGTGGTCCAGCCCGACCCGGTTGAAAGCGTTCTGCAGCGCCAGTACGCCCTGGATTTCGTGGGCCTTGATCATCGCCAGCAGCACGTCCTGCATCGTCGGTGGCGCTCTGCCCGATCCTGGCGCATTGCGCCCAAGCCAGTCGGCCACCGCGAGAATGCCACCGAGGTTGTCCGAAGGGTGGCCCCATTCGGCGGCCAGCCAGGTGTCGTTGAAATCCAGCCAGCGCACCATCGTGCCGAGGTTGAAGGCGGCCTGCACCGGGTCCAGTTCGTATTGCGTTCCCGGTACGCGCGCACCGTTGACCACGCTGATGCCCGGCACCAGTGGACCGAGCAGTCTGCTGCAGGCCGGGAAAGACAGCGCTTCCAAACCGCAGCCCAGCGTGTCGAGCAGGCAGTGGTGCGCGGTCTGGAACGCCAGCGGCGAATCGATGCGGGCGTCGCGTACGTAATCGACGATGTCCACCAGCAGCGCGTCCCACGCGGCACGTTCGTTCGATGGGGTGTGGTTGTCGGACATCGCGGATCTCCTCGTTGGGGTGCACGGTTGCCCGTGCGCCATGCCAAGGTTGGCATCTACCAGAGCATTACTCGGCCGGCACCCGCACCTTGCCCTCCATCAGCACGCGGGCGCTGCGGCTCATGATGGCCTTGGTCACTGTCCACTGGCCGTCAACGAGCGCGGCCTGCGCTCCCACGCGCAACGTACCGGAGGGATGGCCGAAGGTCACCGCTTCGCGTTCACCGCCACCGGCAGCACGGTTGACCAGCGTGCCCGGGATGGCCGCCGCGGTGCCAATGGCCACGGCGGCAGTACCCATCATCGCGTGGTGCAGCTTGCCCATCGACAGCGCGCGCGCATGCAGGTCGATGGCCGACGCCGTAATCGCCTTGCCACTGGAGGAAACATAATCCCGCGCGGGCGCCACGAAGGCCACCTTCGGCGTGTGCTGGCGAGTTGCAGCATCCTCCAGTTTCGAGATAAGGCCCATGCGCAGCGCACCGTAGGCGCGGATGGTCTCGAACTTCTGCAGCGCGCCCTTGTCCTCGTTGATCGCCGGCTGCAGCTCGGTGCCGGTGTAGCCCAGGTCGGCGGCGTTGAGGAAGATGGTCGGGATACCGGCGGTGATCATCGTCACCTCGAAGCTGCCCACGCCGGGCACCTCCAGCGTGTCCACCAGATTGCCGGTGGGAAACATTGCGCCGGCATCGCCGTCATCGGACGGATCGATGAATTCCAGCTGGATCTCGGCCGCCGGGAAGGTCACCCCGTCCAGCTCGAAATCGCCGATCTCCTGCACTTCGCCATCGCACATGGGCACGTGGGCGATGATGGTCTTGCCGATGTTGGCCTGCCAGATGCGCACGGTGCACAGACCATCGCGCGGCACACGGGCGGGATCGATCAGACCGTTGGCAATCGCGAACGGACCGACTGCCGTGCTGAGATTGCCGCAGTTGCCGCTCCAGTCCACGAAGGCGGTGTCGATGGAAACCTGGCCATACAGGTAATCCACGTCGTGGTCGGGCACCGACGCCGTGGAAATGATCACGCACTTGCTGGTGCTGGACGTCGCGCCGCCCATGCCGTCGGTGTGCTTGCCATACGGATCAGGGGAGCCGATCACCCGCATCAGCAGTGCATCGCGCGCGGCGCCCGGTACCTCTGCGGCTTCGGGCAGATCCTGCAGGCGGAAGAACACGCCCTTGCTGGTGCCGCCGCGCATGTAGGTGGCGGGGATACGAAGTTGGGGAAGGAAAGTCATGACATTCTCGATAAGGTGAAGAACAGACGCATTACGCAGGTTGTACCCGTTGCCGACGGCGATCCGCGGCGGAAGTCCCCTGTTGCCAACGGAACAGATACAGGATGACCAGTTTGGTGCTGCCACTCACCACTGCCAGCAGCAGTAACGGCCACCCCATCCGCATGCCCATGGCGAAGGCAAATACGATCGTGGACAGGTCCATCAGCAGGATCAGCTGACTCATCCGCAGCGACACCGCACCGGTGTGGCCATTGCGCAGAATCAGCAGGATCTGATGCGCGTAGCCCTGCGCCAGCAGTGCAGTGATGGCCACGATCATCGCACTGGCCACCACCCTGCCTTCATCCACATGACGATCGCCCCAGGCCAGACCGGCCAGCGCGGAGATCAACAGCAGCGCCGCTGTCAGCAGGCTGCTCGTGGCGGATCGGCTTCGGCGGTCACGCCAGATCTCCACCAGGATGGCCATCACCAGCACCGATGCGAGCAACCGCGGCCAGACAATGAAGTGATTGAATGGTGTGACGCTGTAGCCATAGACGAAAAAGGAAAGGTAAGCCAGGAAGCTGACCGTGAACTGGTTCAGCGACAACACCGCTGTAGCGGTCTCAGTTTCGCCCGCACGTTTCCGACGGCGGCGTACCAACCGCAACTGCGCGCCCACACCCAACAGGCTCAGCAGGATGAAGGCGGTGTTGACCGTACCTGCGATGTTGTAGAACGCAGCTCCCATGCAGATGGCCCCTCTCCTCCGTGACCACCGCCATGCGGGCCGAAGCCAGCATGGCGGCAACTCGACACAAGGCAGCTGCCTGCTGCCTTACGCCACCCTGGCGCCTTCCAGGAAGTCCTGGGCGAAGCGCTGCAGCACGCCACCGGCTTCGTAGATCGCCACCTCCTCGTCGCTGTCCAGGCGGCAGGTGACCGGAACGATCACGTCCTGGCCATCGCGGCGATGGATGACCAGGCTCAGCTCGGCGCGCGGGGTGCGTTCGCCGACCACGTCGAAGGTCTCGGTGCCATCGATGCCCAGGGTCAGGCGGGTGGTGCCCGGCTTGAACTCCAGCGGCAGCACCCCCATGCCGATCAGGTTGGTACGGTGAATCCGCTCGAAACCCTCGGCCACGATCGCTTCCACGCCGGCCAGGCGCACGCCCTTGGCGGCCCAGTCACGCGAAGAGCCTTGGCCGTAGTCGGCACCGGCGATGATGATCAGCGGCTGCTTGCGCTGCATGTAGGTCTCGATCGCTTCCCACATGCGCATGACCTTGCCTTCCGGCTCCACGCGCGCCAGCGAGCCCTGTTTCACGCTGCCGTCTTCATTGCGCACCATTTCGTTGAACAGCTTCGGGTTGGCGAAGGTGGCGCGCTGCGCGGTCAGGTGGTCGCCGCGGTGGGTGGCGTAGGAATTGAAGTCCTCCTCCGGCAGGCCCATCTTCGCCAGGTATTCGCCGGCGGCGCTGGAGGCCAGGATCGCGTTGGAGGGCGACAGGTGGTCGGTGGTGATGTTGTCCGGCAGTACCGCCAGCGCGCGCATGCCCGCCAGCGTGCGCTCACCGGCCAGTGCACCCTCCCAGTACGGCGGGCGGCGGATATAGGTGCTCTGCGGGCGCCAGTCGTACAGCGGGCTGACAGCCGCGCCGTGCTCCACGCGCACGTTGAACATCGGGTTGTAGACGCTGCGGAACTGCTCCGGCTTCACTGCCGCTCTCACCACCGCATCGATCTCGGCATCGCTCGGCCAGATGTCCTTCAGGCGTACGTCGTTGCCATCGGCGTCCACGCCCAGCACGTCCTTCTCGATATCGAAGCGCATGGTGCCGGCGATGGCATAGGCGATCACCAGCGGCGGCGAGGCCAGGAAAGCCTGCTTCGCGTAGGGATGGATGCGGCCGTCGAAGTTGCGGTTGCCCGACAGCACCGCGGTGGCGTACAGGTCGCGGTCGATGATCTCCTGCTGGATCGCCGGATCCAGCGCGCCGCTCATGCCGTTGCAGGTGGTGCAGGCGAAGGCGACGATGCCGAAGCCCAGTTGTTCGAGCTCGGGCAGCAGGCCGGCGTCCTCCAGGTACAACTGCACCGC
>JAFAFF010000007.1 GCA_023423605.1 Pseudomonadota bacterium | reverse complement strand
TTCTCGATGCGGTTCTTGATCAGTTCGCTGATTTCGGAGGGGTTGAGCGTGGTTGCCATCGTCAAGTCCTAGTGCCGGCAGCGGGGCCGGACGTTAAATGAATTCAGTTAGCGAGCGCGGTCTGCAGGCGGGCGAGCTTGCCCTTCAGCGAACCATCGATGACCACGTCACCCGCGTCGATCACGGCGCCGCCGATCAGCGAGGCATCCACCGCGGTGGTCACTTCGACCTCGCGGTTGAAACGCTTGCGCAGCGCGGCCTTGATCGCGTCCAGTTCGCTGGAAGACAGTTCATTGGCCGAGGTCACCCGGGCCTTGACCACGTGTTCTTCCTCGGCCCGCAGCTGGTCGAACATGCCGGCGATTTCCGGCAGCAGCGGCAGGCGGCGGGCTTCGGCCAGCAGGTCCAGGAAGCGCGAGAAGGTTTCACCGCGCTGTTCCGGCGCCAGCAGCGCGACGGCATCGTCGCGACCCAGCTCCGGGTTGGCGAGCAGGGCCGCCACGCGTGGGTCGGCGGCGACGTGGGCGGAAAACGCCAGGGCGTCCGACCACGGCGCGAACGCGCCTTCGTCACGCGCGGTCGCGAAGGCGGCGCGGGCGTAAGGGCGGGCAAGCGTGAGGGCCTGGCTCATCTCAGATCTCCGATGCCAGCTCGTCGAGCAGCGCCTTGTGGGCGTTGGCATCGATTTCGCGCTTGAGCAGCTTCTCAGCACCGCTTACGGCCAGCACCGACACCTGCCGGCGCAGGTCTTCACGTGCGCGGTTGGCAGCGGCGTCGATTTCCGCCTGCGCCAGTTCCTTCTGACGGGTGGCTTCGGCGATGGCTTCGTTCTTGGCGGCTTCAACGATCTGGTTGGCGCGCGCGTGGGCCTGGTCGATGATCTCGTTGGCCTTGCCACGGGCTTCCTTCAGCGCTTCGTTGACCTTGTCCTGCGCCTGGGCCAGGTCTTTCTGGCTGCGATCCGCGGCGGCGAGGCCTTCGGCGATCTTCTGCTGGCGCTCTTCGATCGCGTTCATCAGCGGCGGCCAGATCTTGGTCGCGATGATCCAGATCAGGGCAGCAAAGGCCAGGGCCTGGGCGATGAGGGTAAAACCGATATCCATTGTTTTCGCTCAGTCGGTGGTGACGGGGTGGAAGTGCCGCCGGGCTGGCGGCACCCCCGAACCTTCATCCGCAACCAGGCGCACAGGCGCCCGGTCGTTTCACTGTTGCTGGATCAGCCAGCGACAGCCGGCAGGCGGGCGACGATTTCGCCGACCAGCGGGTTGGCGAAGGCGAACAGCAGGCCCACGGCGACCGAGATGATGAACGCGGCATCGATCAGGCCGGCGGTGATGAACATGCGGACCTGCAGCACCGGGATCAGTTCCGGCTGGCGCGCGGCCGATTCCAGGAACTTACCGGCCATGATGGCCAGACCCAGGCCGGCGCCCAGCGCGGCCAGGCCGATCATGATGCCGACGGCGAGGACGGTGGAGCTCTGGACCTGGGCGAGATTGGTCAGGACGGCGAAGTACATGGTTTTCTCCGGGAACGTGATTGCTAAGGGATTGGAAACAAACGGATGAAGGGTGAAGCGAAACTCAGTGAGCGTCTTCGGACAGGCTCAGGTACACGATGGACAGCATCATGAAGATGAAGGCCTGAAGCGGAATCACCAGCAGGTGGAACAGCATCCAGCCAAGGCCGGCGAACGCACCGGCGAAGATACCGGCGATACCTGCGCCGCCCAGTACCCAGATCAGCAGGAACACGATTTCACCGCCGAACATGTTGCCGAACAGTCGCATCGCCAGCGAAATCGGCTTGCTCAGCCACTCGACGATGTTCAGGATCAGGTTGAACGGCATCATCCACTTGCCGAACGGGGCGGTCAGGAATTCCTTGGTGAACCCGCCCAGGCCCTTCGAGCGCAGCGCGAAGAACAGCATCAGGAAGAACACGCTGATCGACATGCCCAGGGTGGCGTTGACGTCGGCGGTGGGCACCGGCTTCCAGTACGGCACGCCCATCAGCTCAAGGGGTTTGGCGATGAAATCGGCCGGGATCATCTTGATGAGGTTCATCAGGAGGATCCAGAAGAAGATGGTGATGGCGATCGGCGTGACCAGCTTGCTGGTGCCGTGATAGGTGTCCTTGGCCTGGCGATCGACGAACTCCAGGCAGATTTCCACGAACGCCTGCCACTTGCCCGGCACGCCGGACGTGGCCTTGCGGGTGGCCAGCCAGAAGGCCAGGACCATCACCAGGCCCATCAGGACCGAGGTTGCGATGGTATCCAGGTGCAGCGCCCACGGGCTGCCATGCCCAACGGTGAGGTTGTGCAGGTGATGCTGGATGTAGGAGGTGGGAGTAAGCGCCTCGCCTGTCATGTGTCCGGAACCTTAAGTTAAATGAATTCGATTTACTGCCTGGCCAGCGCCAGGACCTGGAACATCAGTCCGACGGCGATACCGGCCAACAGCGCCAGTGCAGGCAGCTTGAAGACCAGGTAACCCACCGCCAGCACGCCAAAAACGAGCGCCCACTTGGCCACCACCGCGATGATCAGGCGTGCCATGGCCGAACCTGCGGCCTGCACCCCTCCCCCCAGCGCCATCCGTGCCGCCACCCAGCCCCCGGCTGAAACCGCAAGCCCGGATGCCAGGGCACCCAGTGCATGTTTCGGCCCCAGCAGCAGGAAGCCCAAGGCCAGGACAGCCACCGCGGCCAGCGGATAGACCGCAGCGCGCAGCATCAGTCGCCGACCCGCATCAGCGGAGTTCAGCACAGGATGTCCCACACAAATGAAAGTGAATGGATGAGGCTGCAGCGTATGCGCCTCGTCGAGCCGCCAAAGTATAGCAATGGGACAATTTGCGAGACAACCGCCGCGTGTTCATCCCGGAATGCCGCAAGTTGCCGGATAACCGGGAAAATTCGCCAACGGCATCGGGACAATCAGGCGCAGCGGACCTCCATGCGGATGCGGCGGCGCAGCATTGAACTTTCGTCGCGGCACCCGGTCGAAGGCTTCGATCTGCACGCTCGTCTCCTCGTCGGTGTGGCCGTGCAGATTGTACCGGCCCCGTGGTGTCTGCGCGGGGCCGTTTTTTCGTCCGGGCGGCACGCGGTACGTGGGGTACCGGTCGCTGGCCACCGGCAGTCACGTCAGCGTCGCGCCAACGGGGGGAACAAAGGATTCGATAACGCCACCTCCACCATACGTTCACGAATGGTGGACGGACCGTTCGCGATAGTGGCGTCACTTTATGTTGAACCACTGCAAGGATTTCTGCTGATGCGTATCGCCCCCACCCTGCTCGCCCTCTCGCTGGCCACCATCGGCGCCGGCTTCGCATCCACCGCGCACGCCGCCGAAGGCGACGACCGCTTCACGCTGCGCGTGGGTGCGATGAACATCGATACCGACAACACCATCCGCGGCACCACCACCATCGGCGACCGCGACGTCAACCTCAACGAAGATTTCAGCATGGGCGGCAAGGAATGGGAGCCGCGCGTGGATGGCCTGTTCCGCATCAGCGACCGCCAGCGCCTGATCTTCGATTACTTCAAGTGGGACAAGGACCGCCGCGAGACCCTCAATGACGGCATCGCATTCGGTGATATCAGCGTGCCGGAAGGCAGCTTCGTCAAGGCCGAGCTGAAGTACCAGGTGGCCACCCTTGTCTACGACTACTCGGTTGTCGATACCGAGCGCTTCGATCTCGGCCTGCAGCTGGGCGCGGAATGGGCGCAGGTGAGCGCGAAGGGATATGCGGACCTGGGCAACGTGTATGAAGGCCGTTTCCTCGATGAAAAGGAGAACGGCGTCGCTCCGGTGGTGGGCGTGCGCTTGAGCTTCAACCCGGCCGACCGCTGGCTGATCAACCTGCAGGGCCAGTACCTCAACACCAGCTGGGGCAGCTTCGATGATTACGATGGCGACCTGACCCGTGCCAATGCGATCGTGGAGTACCGCCTGACCGAGAAGTTCGGCATCTTCGCCGGCTACGACTACTTCAAGCTGGACGTGGACCAGAAGGGCAGCGACGGCGTGGTGGGCCTGAAGCAGGAGTTCAAGGGCCCGGTGGCCGGCCTGAGCGTGAGTTTCTAAGCACGCGCTTCCAATCGCTGTTCATGAGCGGCCCCGGGGTTCCCCGGGGTCGTTTTTTTTGCGCGTTGCGGTGACGGCGAACGGCAGAGCCCCTCGTGGCTGGCGGGTGGATGATGGGGAGGGCCGGGCGGTGAGAGTGGGCGGGGGACGCGCACAAGTACATCCGTGTAGCGCTTGTTTCGCGCTTGCTCGTGTGCGCTGTCCTGCGCACACGAGCAAGCGCGAAACCATGCACGCAGGATGCAGCTTCTGCCGTCCCCCACGGCCATCTTCCAACCGGCCCACCCCATGCAGTTCCAGCCGGCGCCAGCCACGAGGGGCTCTGCCGTTCGCCGCCACCCGCAAACAAAAACCCCGGCCGGAGCCGGGGTCGTCTGCGTTACTTCTTCTTCGGCATGTACAGATCGGTGATGGTGCCGTCGTAGATCTCCGAAGCCATCGCCACCGATTCGCTCAGCGTCGGATGCGCGTGGATGGTGTGGCCGATGTCTTCGGCTTCGGCCCCCATCTCGATGGCCAGACCGATCTCGGCCAGCAGGTCACCGGCGTGCACGCCGACGATGGCACCACCGATGATGCGGTGGGTCTCTTCGTCGAAGATCAGTTTGGTGAAGCCTTCGGTGCGGCCGATGCCGATCGCGCGGCCGCTGGCGGCCCACGGGAACTTGGCCACGCCGACCTTCAGGCCCTTGGCCTTGGCTTCGGTTTCGGTCACGCCCACCCAGGCGATTTCCGGGTTGGTGTAGGCCACCGACGGAATCACGCGGGCCACCCATTCCTTCTTGTGGCGGGCAGCCACTTCGGCGGCCAGCTTGCCTTCGTGCGTGGCCTTGTGGGCCAGCATCGGGTTGCCGACGATATCGCCGATGGCAAAGATGTGCGGCACGTTGGTGCGCATCTGGCGGTCCACCGGGATGAAGCCACGATCGGTCACCTGCACGCCCGCCTTCTCGGCATCGATCTTCCTGCCGTTCGGCGAGCGGCCCACGGCCACCAGCACGCGGTCGAAGGTGCCCTGCGCCAGGGCCGGCG
>JAFAFF010000215.1 GCA_023423605.1 Pseudomonadota bacterium | reverse complement strand
ACGGCGCCTGGCAGCGGCGCAGCGCGGCGATGATGGCCGGCGCGGCGACCAGGCTGCCGATGCGTGCCGCCGCCAGCGCATGCGCCTTGGACAACGTGCGCAGCACCGCCAGGTTCGGGTGCGCTTCCAGCAGCGACGTGGCCGAAGCGCGCTCGCTGTACTCGATGTATGCCTCGTCCACCACCACCAGTGCCTGCCCCGCCAGTGCCTGCGCAGTGCGGGCAATATCGGTGAGGGCGATCTCGCTGCCGGCCGGATTGGACGGCGAGCACAGGAATACCAGGCGTGCGCCCTGCCCACGCGCGGCCGCGATCACCGCGTCGATGTCCGTCTGCAGGCCCGAAGGCCCATCCTGCAGCGGTACCTCCAGCAGCCGCGCCCCCTGCAGGCGCGCGCATACCGCGTACATGCCGAACACCGGCGGCGTCACCAGTACCGCATCCTGCGCTGGACGGCAGAAGGCGCGCACCAGCAGGTCGATGGCCTCGTCGCTGCCACGTCCGACCAGCAGCTGCGTTGGTGCCACCGCATACAGATCGGCCAGTGCCTGTAGCAGCGCGGCGGGCTGCGGCTCCGGATAGCGGCGGTTGTTGCCGCTGGCGTCGGCGGGATTGCTCCATGCCGATTCATTGGCGTTCAGCCAGACCTCGCCCTGCAGCGCACTGCTGCGCGCCGAACTGTAGCCGGCAAACGCCTGCAGCTCCGGACGCATCAGCGCCAGCACGTCCTGCACGGCGGTGTCCTGTTGCGGGCCGCTCATGCCGCCACCCCCATGCGCAGGGCCACGGCGCGTTCATGCGCATCCAGCCCTTCCGCGCTGGCCAGCGTGCGCGCGCAACCGCCGATGGCGGCGATGCCTTCGGCGCTCGCACTCTGCACGCTTATGGTGTTCTGGAAACTGCCCACGCTCACGCCACTCCAGGCACGCGCGGCGCCGGCGGTGGGCAGCACGTGGTTGGTGCCGCTGCAGTAATCGCCCAGTGCCTCGGGCGTGTAGTCGCCAAGGAACACCGATCCTGCTGCCTGCACCTGGCCCAACCAGGCACGCGGCTCACGCAGCGCCAGGATCAGGTGCTCGGGCGCGTAGCGGTTGCTCACCGCGAACGCATCCTGGAGGCGCGGTACCAGAATCAGCCGCGATGCCGACAACGCCTGCCGGGCGATGGCCTCACGCGGCAACCGCGACACCTGCCGCTCCACCTCGGCTTCCACGGCTTCCAGCAGCACCGGGTCGTCGGTCACCAGCAACACCTGCGAATCGGCACCATGCTCGGCCTGCGACAGCAGATCGGCCGCCACGAAGGCCGGATTGGCACCGGCATCGGCAATCACCAGCACTTCCGACGGCCCGGCCGGCATGTCGATCGCCGCCACGCCGTCCTGTGCCACCTGCTGCTTGGCTTCAGTCACGAAACTGTTGCCGGGACCAAACAGCTTGTCGCATGCCGGTACGCTGGCCGTGCCATGCGCCATCGCGGCGATGGCCTGCGCGCCCCCCAGCTTGAATACGCGACGCACGCCTGTCAGCCTGGCGGCCACCAGGACTGCCGGGTCGGCACTGCCATCGGCACGTGGCGGCGTGCACATCACCACCTGCGGACAACCGGCCAGGCGTGCCGGCACGCCCAGCATCAGCGCGGTGGACGGCAGCGGGGCGCTGCCCGCGGGTACATACAGGCCCACCCGGCCGATCGGGCGGATCATCCGTTCGCAGGTCACGCCCGGCGCGGTTTCCACCGCATAGCCTTCGCTCATGCCGGCGGCATGGAAGCGTTCGATGCGCTCGGCCGCCTGCTGCATCGCTTCGCGCAGGTCAGCCGGTACCGCAGCCTCGGCAGCGGCGAACTCCGCTTCGCTCACTTCAAGTTCGTAGAGCTGCACGCGGTCGAAGCGCGCGGTGATGGCACGCAACGCCTCGTCGCCGCCTTCGCGCACCTCGGCGATCAGTCCGGCCACGGCCTGGCGGGTTCTTTCCGCCACTGCCTGCACGGGGCGCAACAACGCTTCGCTGCGCGCCAGTTCATCCAGCTGGTTCCAGTCGATACGGTTCATGCCAGCGACCGCTCCACGCCCAGTACCATCAACTGGCGCGCACCGGCGCGTTCCAGCTCTTCCATGCGCTGCCAGCTCAGCGGCCCGCTGCACATCGTCTGCAGGCGCAGCGCGCCTTCGTCCGCCGGCAGGCGCACCAGCGGTTCGGCGTCGGCCAGCAGCCGCTCCAGTGCCGGCACGCTGGACTGTTCGGCGCGGAACATCAGCAGCTTGCGGTCCTGCTGCTGCACCACGCCATCCAGGCGCCGCAGCAGCATCGCCATCAGGCCGGCGCGCGCATCGTCCGGCGCACGCACGGCCCCGGCCAGCACCGCTTCGCTTTCCAGCAACGTTTCCACCGGCTTGAGCTGGTTGGCGCGCAGCGTGGCGCCGCTGGATACCAGGTCGCAGATGAGTTCGGCGGTGCCCAGGCGCGGCGCGATCTCCACCGAGCCGGACAGTTCCACCACCTGCGCATCGATGCCGCGGGCGGCCAGCCAGTCCTTCAGGATGGCCGGATAACTGGTGGCGATACGCGTGCCGGCCAGCTGTTCGGGGCCTTGCCAATCCCATTCTTCCGGCACCGCCAGCATCAACCGGCACTGGGCGAACGCCAGGCCGCGCAGCGCATGGAACGCCGGGGCCAGGCCGGCCTGCACGCGCGCAGCGCCCTGCTCGTCCAGCTCGTTGCGGCCCACCACGCCCAGGTCGCACACGCCATCGGCGATCAGGCCCGGGATGTCGTCATCGCGCACCAGCAACAGGTCCACCGGCAGCGATTCGCCATAGCAGAACAGCTTGTCGCGGCTTTCGCGCCAGCTGAGGCCGCAGGCACTGAGCAGCGCGCGGGCCGGCTCGGCCAGGCGGCCGTTCTTCTGGATGGCGATGCGCAGCCGGTCGCGTGCCGGGGCTGCCTTGATTGCACTCATGGGGGAGGTCTCTTCTGAAATCGGGTGGAGCGTTCGGGTCAGCGTGCGGCGCTGCGGGCAAGGGCGGCGGCATAGCCTTGATGGCCATGGTCCAGGGTGCGCGCCACGCGTCCGGTGGTGGTCACGCTGACGCCGGTGCGTTCATGGATTTCCCGGTAGGGCACGCCCTGTTGCAGCAGCGGCACCACCTTCCAGCGGTCGGCCATCGCCTCCAGTTCGGCGGGCGTGCACAGATCGCGCAGGAACGCGGCCACTTCCTGCGGATCGCGCAGGGCAGCGAACGCGCTGGCCAACGCGGCGAGATCTGCCTGGGTGTCTTTCTGGCCGGGGGCCGGACGGGCTTTCATGGGATGAAAATTGGTATCAATGTAATAGCGCGTTAGTACATTAATCCAAACCAGTCCCAAGGGTCAAATCCGACCCGTCCCGGTTTTCGTAGAGCCGGGCTCTGCCCGGCTGAGGAAATGCCGCGCAGCGGGGCAGAGCCCCGCTCTACCCGGCTGATGGGGTACCGCGCAGCGGCGTAGAGCCGGGCTCTGCCCGGCTGGGGAAATACCGCGCAGCGGGGCAGAGCCCCGCTCTACGTGGCGCCAGCCATCACGCCATGGCGCGGGCTTGTTCCAGTTCCACCTGCAGCGTGCTTGCCAGTTCTTCCCGGGCTACCTCGAACTGCTGCTCGCGCAGCAGGTCCTTGACCGCCACCACGCCACGCGCCAGTTCGTCCTCACCGGCCAGCACCACGAAACGGATGCCGGCCTTGGCCGCGTACTGGAACTGTTTGCCGATCTTCTTGGCGTCCATCTGCACTTCGGTGTTGATGCCACCGGCACGCAGGCGACGGGCGATATCCAGCGAGTGCGCCATGCCCTGCTCGTCCATCAGGGCCACCAGCGCATGCACACTACTGCCCTCGATGCCTTCGATCAGCCCGACTTCGCGCAGCTGCCAGAACAGCCGCGTCAGGCCGATGGAGATACCCACGCCCGGCAGCTTCGACTTGCTGTAATGGCTGGCCAGATCCTCGTAACGACCGCCGGAACAGATCGAACCGATCTGCGGATGATCGGTCAGCAGGGTCTCGTACACCGTGCCGGTGTAGTAATCCAGGCCCCGCGCGATGGAGAAATTCAGGCAATAGGCCTGTTCCGGCACGCCCAGCGCCTTGACCAGTTCCAGCACTTCGCGCAGTTCGGCCACACCGGCACGCAGGGTGTCGGTGGCCGCCGCATCCGCCTCCAGCGTCGCCAAGTGGGCCAGCGCATCGGCGTGTCCGGCCGAGCGCACGGCCACGAAAGCCAGGATGCGTTCCACCTGCTCCGGCGCGATGGCGAATTCGGGGCCGGCCAGCGTATCGCGCACGTAATCGGCGCCGCGCTTGTCCAGCTTGTCCACCTCACGCAGCACCGCCAACTGGCGCTCGCCCTCGGCGACACCCAGCATCTCGAAGAAGCCACGCAGCAGTTTGCGGTTGTTGAGCTGCACGGCGAAATCGCCGATGCGCAGCTCGGAGAACACGGCGTGGATGACCGCCAGCACTTCAGCGTCATAACGGATGTTCAGCGCATCCTTGCCGATCACGTCGATGTCGCACTGGTAGAACTCGCGGAAGCGGCCCCGCTGCGCACGTTCGCCGCGGTATACGCGCTGCATCTGGTAGCGGCGGAACGGGAAGGTCAGCTCATGTTCGTGCTCGGCCACGTAGCGGGCCAGCGGCACGGTGAGATCGAAACGCAGCGCCATTTCCGGCAGCGAGGTATCACCGGCCTGCGCGGCATTGGCCAGTGCACCGGTGGACTGCACGAAATACACCTGGCGCTCGGTTTCACCGCCGGATTTGGTCAGCAGCACGTCGGACAGCTCGAACACCGGCGTTTCCACCGGCAGGAACCCGAACCGCTCGTAGTTGCGGCGGATGACGTCCAGCATGCGCTGGAACGCGATCTGCTCGCGCGGCAGCAGTTCCATGATGCCGGGCGGCGTACGGGGCTTGATCACGTGGGGCTCCTGCGGAAAACGGGGGAAGGACAGAGGGGCGATAGTGTAGCGGCAGCGGTTCCCGAGGGCATGGGGCAGCGCTGCGCCCTCATCCGGCACGGCGACCGGTCATTGCCGGACCCGCCTGCGCTCCCAGCCCTAGCCTTCGCTGGCCTCCAGGGCACCTGCGAACTTCGCCATCAAGCGCACCAGGTCCGACACGTCCTGCGGTGCCCAGGACCCAAAGATCTCCCGCGCCATCCGCTCACGCGCCGCGTCCAGCCGATCGGTCATCTCCTTGCCCTTGGGCGCGATGGTCGCCTCGCGGATGCGGCGGTCGGCCGGATTGCCCTGGCGGGTCACCAGTTCCATCGACGCCAGCCTGGCCACCTGCCGGCTGATGGTGGTGTAGTCGCGGCCCAGGCGGTCGGCCAGCTCCACCACCCCGATCGGCCCTACCCGTTCGATGACCACCAACAGGCGGAACAACGCCTGGTCCAGCTTCAGGCCAGCCTCCGCTATCAGCCGCTCGTCGTTGCTCGGCCGGTTCATCACACTGACGATGCTGATCAGCGAGTGGTGGAGCGACTTCAGCTCCGGAGAAATATGTGTATCTTGCATATTTTTTCCCGCACCCATAGCCTTCCTCCAATCGAGTGCATATTACACATGATTGGAGATTCGGAGATGAGCAACACCCCCGATGTGGTGATCTGCGGCGCCGGTGCGGCCGGCCTGACCCTCGCCATCGAACTGGCCCGCCGCGGCGTAACTTTCCGCCTGCTGGAGCAGCGCGAACAGCCCTTCCACGGCTCGCGCGGCAAGGGCATCCAGCCGCGCAGCCAGGAAATCTTCGAAGAAATGGGCATCATCAACCGGCTGTTTGCCGCCGGCGGCGTCTACCCCACCTCGCGGACACATCATGCTGACGGCAGCAGCACCGACGCCGTCATGGTGGAAACTGGCTCGCCCAGCCACGCTGAGCCGTACCGCTTGCCGCTGATGGTGCCGCAGTTCCTTACCGAAGCGGTGATGCGCGAACGCCTGATCGAACTGGGATACCTCGTTGAGTTCGGACACACCCTGGTCGGTTTCGAACATGATGCCAACGGCGTAAGCCTGCACATCGCCACGCCCACCGGCGAGCAGTCGATCCGCACCCGTTACCTGGTGGGTGCCGACGGCGGGCGCAGTTTCGTGCGCCAGTCACTGGGCATCGGGTTTCCCGGCAAGACACTGGGCGTACGCGCCGTGGTGGCTGACATCATGCTGCAGGGGCTGCCGCGCGATGCCTGGCACAATTTCAACGAAGAGGACATGGCACGGCGCATTTCCCTGTGCCCGCTGATGGGCACGGAGCTGTTCCAGCTGCAGGCGCCGGTGCCCCTGGAGGGCGAGGTGGATCTGTCCGTGCAGGGCCTGTCGGCGATGATTCGCGAACGCACCGGACGCACTGACCTGCGTGTAGAAGGCATCAGCTGGGCCTCGGCCTACCAGATGAACGCACGGCTTGCAGACCGCTATCGCGACGGCCGCATCATGCTGGTCGGCGACGCCGCGCATACCCATCCGCCGACCGGTGGCCAGGGTCTCAACACCAGCGCGCAGGATGCGTACAACCTGGGATGGAAGCTGGCGTCGGTGCTGCGCGGCAGTTCGGATTCGCTGCTCGATACCTACGAAGAAGAACGTCGCCCGGTTGCCGCGGCGATGCTGGGCCTGTCAACCAGGCTGCTGGAACATGCGCAGCGCGGCGACAACCGTCGCGGCCGTGAGGTGCAGCAGCTGGATCTGGGATACCGCGGCTGCTCACTTTCGCTGCCGGCGGAACCGCGCGCAGGGCGCATCATGCCCGGTGACCGCGCGCCGGACGCGCCCCTGCGCGGTGCAGGCGGGCAGCCGATGCGGCTGTTTGATGTGTTCAGGGGTACTCACTGGACGCTGCTGGGTCATGCGGCCGACCGGGCGGTTGCGCCATCGCACGGCGGTCTGCAGGTCCATCTCATCAGCCCGACGGACGAGCTGCGGGATACCGATGGACACGTTGCCGATGCTTACGGGCTGGCGCCGGGTGAGTGGGTGCTCGTGCGGCCGGACGGCTATGTCGCCGCGGTGCTCCCATCGGAGCACATGAATGCCTTGGACACGCATCTCGAACGATACGCCTGCTGACGTCCCGCATGGATCGGGGCATTCCCCGGCTTGACGCATCACGTAGAGCCGGGATCTGCCCGGCTGAGGCATTACCGCGCAGCTTGATGCATCACGTAGCGCCGGGCTCTGCCCGGCTGGGGCATTACCGCGCAGCGGGGCAGAGCCCCACTCTACGACACCGAGGCCGCCGCCCCCGCTTCCTCGGGGCGGTCACGTGCATGTCGTATCATGGCAACTCCGCCCCCTGATTCCTTCTCCTGTCGAATGTCGCGGTCTCCAGCCGGTTCCGTCCAATCCGTGTCCTCCGCCTCCGCAGGCTGCACGACGCTGGACTGCATGCAGTGCTCGGTGCGGCATCTGTCGGTGTGCTCAGCGCTGTCGCCACCGGAAGTGCAGGCACTGGAAGCGGTGACCGTTTCGCAGCAGGTGGCGATGGGTGCCACGCTGGCCCGCAGCGGTGAGGAACGCCAGTACGTCTACACCCTGACTCACGGGGCCCTGCGGCTGGTGCGCACGCTGTCCGATGGACGCCGTCAGATCAGTGGTTTCGTACTGCCCGGCGATTATCTTGGCCTGAGCGGCAGCGATCATCATCGGCATGATGTGGAAGCCATCGCCGACAGCCGCGTATGCCGGGTTTCACTGCCACACATGCGCGAACTGCGCAGCCGCTATCCGCACCTGGAACGCAAGCTGCTGCAGCGCGCCTGCCAAGCGCTGGATGACGCGCAGGATGCCGCACTGTCGCTGGCGCGCCTGCAGCCACCGGAAAAGGTGGCCGATTTCCTGCTGCGGCTGGCCGCACGTGAAGCACGCCTGGGTGGCGATCCGCTGAAAGTCATGCTGCCGATGGGCCGCGGCGACATCGCCGATCATCTGGGCCTGACCATGGAAACGGTGAGCCGCACGTTTACCCGCCTGCGCCAGCAGGGCCTGATCACCCTGCCGCATCTGAATGTCGTCGAGATCCTGGACGAAGACGCCCTGCAACGGCTGGCCCGCGCGGATTGACCTGTGATGACTGTTGGGTGACGATCGGTGGGTGACGACCGGTGGGTGATAATCGGTGGGTGACGACCGTTGGTCGTCACATCCCGACCGCCACGTAGAGCGGGGCTCTGCCCCGCTGAACGACCGCGGTGTTTCAGCCGGGCAGAGCCCGGCTCTACGCGCCGTGAACCTTGTAGAGCGGGGCTCTGCCCCGCTGAACGACCGCGGCGTTTCAGCCGGGCAGAGCCCGGCTCTACGATTCCCGCCGACCGGGCGAGGCCAGCACTTCGCGCAGCGCGTTGTAGTCGGCAGCCAAGGGTTCGGCATGCGCGGGCCGCCGCAGCAATGCGGCCAGTGCCGGCGGCACCTCAACCGGCCTCCCTACCAGCGGTTCCACCACCGATTCGAACTTCGCCGGATGCGCGGTCGCCACCACCGCCCAATCGCCCTTCGCACCCTGCTGGCGAAGATCGGCCAGCACCTTCACTGCGGTCGCGGTGTGCGGGCAGAACACCTCGCCACTGTCCGCATACGCCGCCGCAATCGTTGCGCGGATCGTCACATCGTCCACCGCATGCGCAATGAACCCCTTGCGCAGCGCCCCATCGTCGCCACCGAACAGCCAGCGCAGGCGCTCGAAGTTGCTCGGTGCGCCCACGTCCATCGCGTTGGCGGTGGTCGCCACGCTGCCGCCTGGCTGGTAATCCTCGCCCGCAAAGTAACGCGGCAGAACGTCGTTGGCGTTGGTCGCCAGCACGATGCGCCCGATCGGCAGGCCGATCGAACGCGCCAGGATCGCCGCCATCGCATTGCCCAGATTGCCGGTCGGCACCACGAAATTCAGCGCTGCCCCACTCGCCTGCTGGTGCTGCAGCGCTGCGTGCGCGTAATAGCTCATCTGCGGCAGCAGCCGCCCCAGGCTGATGCTGTTGGCCGAACTCAGCGGCGCGATGGCCTGCAGCGCGACATCAGCCAGTGCCTGCTTGACCATCGCCTGGCAATCGTCGAACGAACCGGCCACGCGGAACGCACGTACGTTGCCGCCAAAGCACCCCAGCTGATGCGCCTGGCGAGGTGATACCCGGCCATCGGGATACAGCACCACCACGCGTAACCCGGGCTGGCCGTGGAAGGCGGCCGCCACCGCCGCGCCGGTATCGCCGGAGGTGGCCACCAGGATCGTCAACGGTCGCTCGGCTCCTGCCCGCAGGTGCGCCAGGGTAGCCGCCAGGAACCGCGCACCGACATCCTTGAAGGCCGCCGTGGGTCCATGGAACAGCTCAAGTACGTGGTCACCCCGCCGCGCCAACGGCCGCAACGGCACCGGGAAATCCAGCGCCCGCCTGCAGATATCGGGCAACGCGTCCGCCAACGCGTCGCCTTCGAAGAACGGCGCCACCACCTGCGCTGCGGTCTTCGCCAGCGTGGAGGTCGGCGACCACGCGCGCGCCGCCGGAAGCTGTGCGGGAACATACAGCCCACCATCGGGAGCCAGCCCCGCGGCGATGGCCTGGCCCAGGGAAACCGCGGCGGACTGCCCTCGTGTGGAAACGAAACGCATCGCATCATCCTGTCGAAGTGGAACGTTCACAACAGCACCGCCGCGGGCGCCGCAAGCGAGGACACCCACGCCTGGCTGCTGCATCCCGCCGCAGCGAAGGCGGCCTGCACCGGTGCGACGGCTGCTTCGGCACCGGCGCGATCTTCAAACCACGCAAAGACGCTGGGACCGGCACCGGAAATGCTGGCACCCATTGCGCCCACGTCCAGCGCCGCATCGCGGGCCGCCGAGAACCCGGCAATCAGCGGCGCGCGCCGGGGCTCCACCAGCACGTCACGCAATCCTGCGCGCACCAGCCCGGCATCGCCCTGATGACAGCCACTCAGCACCAGCGCCAGGTTGGCGCTCTGCGCCACGAACTCGCCCAGCGCATAGCTGCCCTGCAGCGCTTCACGCGCGCGCCGGGTTTCCAGCACTGCATCCGGGTGCACCAGCAGGCTGTGCCAGCGCGCCGGCACCGGAACCGGCACCAGCCGATCGGCCGTGCTCAGCACCAGCCCGCCCAGCAGCATCGACCCCAGGTTGTCGCCATGCCGGCCGCCGCTGGCCACCAGCTCGCCTTCCAGCGCGAAGGGATACAGCGCGTGGCGGTCCAGGGGTTCATCGAGCAGCGCATTGGCCGCCACCAGCGCCGCCACGCACGAAGCCGCCGAACCGCCCATGCCCGAGCCGAGCGCGATGCCCTTGTCGATCTCAACGGCAAAGCCGAACGGCAACTGCAGCGCATCGCGCAACGCCAGCAACGCGGCGCCGGCGGTGTTGTGCGCCGCCTCACGGGGCAGCGGAACCGCTGCGCCCCGGATGGCGTCGATGCGCACCTCCCGCGCGGCGATGCGCCGCACGGTGACCGTATCGCCAACTCCCTCGATCACATGGCCCAGGATGTCGAAACCCACCGCCACATTGCCCACCGACGCCGGTGCGAACGCACGTGCAATCACAGGCGTGCTCCTTCGCCGGCCGCCACCCGCAGCAGGTCAGCGAACACGCCCGCCGCGGTGACCTCCGGCCCAGCGCCCGGTCCCTGCACCACCAGCGGATTCTCGCAGTAACGCCGGGTACGGAACTG
>JAFAFF010000214.1 GCA_023423605.1 Pseudomonadota bacterium | reverse complement strand
CAGCGACTTGCTGGCCAGCGGCGCCGGGCTCAGCTTGCCCAGGTTGGCGATCGCCTTCAGCACGATGCCGTCGGCCGGACCTTCCTTGGCGGGCAGGTCGAACAGCACGGTGTCGACACCAGCGTTGGTCAGGTGGGCGGCGATCTGGGCACCCATGACGCCGGCACCCAGCACGGCGGCACGGCGGACTAGCAGGGAATTGGACATGGTGTAGGGCCTTTGTTGGTCAGCAGTTACTGGGTGGAATCACGGGGAAGCTGGCAGGGCGCTGGCGCGAGCGGCGGCGCGGAAGCCGGCTTCGGCGAAATGGATCAGTTCATGGGCAGCATGGGCACGATGCGCCGCTTCGGTGACACCGGCGGGTCGCTTGATCAGTCCGAAGTCGGCCATGGCGTAGGTGAGCGAACCGGCCAGGAAATCCAGGCGCCAGTACAGCTCCTCCTTGCTCAGGCCCGGCACGCATTCGGCGATGGCCTTGCCGAAGGCGCGCAGCACGTGGCCGTAGTGGTCGGACAGGAACTTGCGCAGGTTGTCGTTCTTTTCGGCGTAGGCGCGAGCGATCACGCGCACGAAGGCGCCGCCGCTCTGGCGGTCCTGGGCCATGGCCAGCGCCGGTTCCACGAAGGCGGCCAGCACCGGCCGCAGGTCGCCGGGATGTTCGCGCCGCGCGCTCTCCAGCTGCGCCAGGCGTGCGGCGGTCATCTCGTCCATGCGGCGGCGGAAGACCTCGTTGACCAGGTTTTCCTTGGAGCCGAAGTGGTAGTTGACCGCGGCGATGTTGACGTCGGCCTGGCTGGTGACCTGGCGCAGCGACGTGCCCGCGAACCCATGCAGGGCGAACAGTTCCTCGGCGGCGCCGAGGATGCGGTCCTTGGTGGAGAAGTGGGGCGCTCTGGCCATGGGCAATGAACTTCAATCAAACGATTGTTTGATATTAGGCCGGGTCGCCCTGCAGTGCATTGTGCGATGCAGCATGATTTGCTGGCCCTGGTTGCCGGGCAGGCCGGCCCTTGGCGGGCAACGCCACCTGAACAGCTCCCTGCGTGATGCATCGCTGCCGACCGCTCCGGGATGCCCGCACGCGGCCGGCACTACCATGCACCCCTCGGACCCGTTACAATCTGCTCACGTATATCAGGCTAAGCCCGCGTCCCGACGCGGGTTTTTTTCATGTTACCCTCGGGTCCTGCGTGGCCCGTGGATCCTCGGAGATACCACCATGGCGCTGGAGCGCACTCTTTCCATCATCAAGCCGGACGCCGTTGCCAAGAACGTCATCGGCGAAATCTACGCCCGCTTCGAAAAGGCCGGCCTGAAGGTCGTGGCCGCCAAGTACAAGCAGCTGTCGCGCCGTGAAGCCGAAGGCTTCTACGCCGTGCACCGCGAGCGTCCGTTCTTCAACGCCCTGGTGGAGTTCATGATCTCCGGCCCGGTGATGATCCAGGCCCTGGAAGGCGAGAACGCCGTGCTGGCCCACCGCGACCTGCTGGGCGCCACCAATCCGAAGGAAGCCGCGCCGGGCACCATCCGCGCCGACTTCGCTGAATCCATCGATGCCAATGCCGCCCACGGCTCGGACTCGGTCGAGAACGCCGCGATCGAAATCGCCTACTTCTTCGCCGCCACCGAAGTCGTTTCGCGCTGAGAGTGATGCCGTGAACGAGGTCGTACAGACACCCGCCATCCAGCCGCTGCCGAAATCGGCACCCACGGCTGGCAAGCAGAACCTGCTCGACCTCGATCGCGCGGGCCTGGAGCGTTTCTTCGTCGAAAAACTCGGCGAGCAGAAGTTCCGCGCCCACCAGGTGATGAAGTGGATCCACCATCGCTACGTCACCGATTTCGATGAAATGACCGACCTCGGCAAGGGACTGCGCGCCAAGCTGCAGGAACATGCCGAGGTCGTTGTCCCCAATATCGTGTTCGACAAGCCTTCCGCCGACGGCACCCACAAGTGGCTGCTGGCGATGGGCGTGGATGGCAGGAACGCCATCGAGACCGTGTACATCCCGGACAAGACCCGCGGCACGCTGTGCGTGTCCTCGCAGGTCGGCTGCGGACTCAACTGCACGTTCTGTTCCACCGCCACCCAGGGCTTCAACCGCAACCTCACCACCGCCGAGATCATCGGCCAGGTGTGGGTCGCCGCCCGCCACCTGGGCAACGTGCCGCACCAGATGCGCCGCCTCACCAACGTGGTGATGATGGGCATGGGCGAGCCGCTGATGAACTTCGACAACGTCGTGCGCGCCATGAGCGTGATGCGCGACGACCTGGGCTACGGCCTGGCCAACAAGCGCGTGACGCTGTCCACCTCCGGCCTGGTGCCGCAGATCGACCGCCTGTCCGCCGAGAGCGATGTATCGCTGGCGGTTTCGCTGCACGCGCCGAACGACGAACTGCGCGAAACGCTGGTCCCGCTCAACAGGAAGTATCCGATCGCCGAACTGATGGCCTCGTGCGCACGTTACCTGCGCGCCAACAAGCGCCGCGAATCAGTGACGTTCGAATACACCCTGATGAAGGGCATCAACGACCAGCCCGAACACGCCCGCCAGCTGGCGCGGCTGATGCGCCAGTTCGACAACGCGGTGCAGGCCAAGGGCTCGGGCAAGATCAACCTGATTCCGTTCAATCCGTTTCCCGGCACCCGCTATGAACGATCGGACGAAGTGCAGATCCGCGCTTTCCAGACCATCCTGCTGGACAGCAACGTGCTGACGATGGTGCGGCGCACGCGCGGTGACGACATCGATGCGGCCTGTGGCCAGCTCAAGGGCCAGGTCATGGACCGCACCCGCCGCCAGGCCGAATTCAACAAGACGCTGCAGACGGGCAACGGACGCGATGCCGCTGCCTGAGCGCCTGCCGCCAGCCGCCCTGTTCTGCGTGCTGGCGCTGGCCGGTTGCGGTGGAAGCAAGGGCATGAAGCCACCCAGGGCCGAACTGGCGGTGGCGCCTACCTATACCGTGCGCGATGGCGAGCAGGTGCGCCGCCTGCACCAGTACCAGAACCAGGTGACCCTGGCCGGCTCGGATTTCGCCGCCGGCAACCTGGAATCGGCGGAAAAGCGCGCCCGCGCCGCGCAGAAGCTGGTCCCGGAACGCCCGGACGCGCTGCTGCTGATGGCCGCGGTGGCCGAACGCCGCGGTGACGTGGCGCGTACCGGCGAACTGCTGCAGCGCTCCACCGCGCTGGCACCGGAGCGCGGCGACGTGCTGAACAACTATGCCGCCTGGCTGTGCCAGCAGGGTCGTGCGGCCGATTCGCTGGAGTGGTTCGACCGTGCCCTGGCGGCGCCGGGCTACGGCACGCCCGCGGTGGCGCTTGCCAATGCCGGTGCCTGCGCGCTGCAGGCCGGCCAGCGCGAGCGCGGCGAACGTGACCTGCGCGCGGCGCTGGCGCGTGACCCGCGCAATGTCCAGGCGCTGGAGTCGCTGAGCCAGTTGGCATACGAAAAAGGCAGTTTCATGGAAGCGCGCGCGTTCTCCGAACGTCGGCTTGCGGCTGCGCCGCCAACGCGTTCCGTGTTACAACTGGCGTCGCAAATTGAAACGCGACTGGGCGATCAGCCTGCGGCTGACCGTTACCAGCAGCGTATCCGTCAGGAATTTCCGCAGGATGCGGGCCCCAATTCCAAGGGTTGAAGCATTGTGACCGACAACCAGACTGTCAACGCCTTCGAGACCGCTGCCGGCTGTGGCCAACGCCTCCGCCAGGCACGCGAAGCCGCAGGGCTGACGCTCGATGACGTTGCCCAGCGCCTGCGCATGCCTGTACAGGTGGTGCGCTCGCTGGAGGACGAACAGTGGCAGCGCCTCGGCGCGCCGGTATTCGTGCGTGGCCAGCTGCGCAGCTATGCGCGCCTGCTGGGCGTGGATGTGGGCCAGATGCTGGAACAGGCCCAGGTCGGTCCCATCGTGCCGCCCA
>JAFAFF010000206.1 GCA_023423605.1 Pseudomonadota bacterium | reverse complement strand
GCCGTCCCCGCCAACCCACCCCGCCCCACCAGCCCATACCCCTGCAGCCGTCGCCGTTGCTGTTGCTGTTGCCGTTGCTTCGAGGCCGCGCGCAGCGCACCCTCCCGCCCGACGTCAAGCCTTGTCCGCGCCCGCCCCCACCGCTACCCTGATCGCGCATTCCTGCGCTCTGTGACCCCGGCGGCCGTCCTCATGCCTGCACCCGGGGCCGACGCGCTCCAACCTGGTCCGGCATGTCCAATTCCCGCTTCGTACATCTCCACGTCCACACCGAATTTTCGCTGGCGGATTCCACCATCCGTGTGCCGGCGAAGCCGGACCAGGCCGACCCGAAAAAGGCCAAACAGGCCAATCTGCTCTCACGTTCGGTGGAACTGGGCCTGCCCGCGCTGGCGGTGACCGACCTCAACAACCTGTTCGCGCTGGTCAAGTTCTACAAGGCCGCCGAAGGCGTGGGCATCAAGCCGATCGCCGGCGCGGATGTGATGATCGCCGAGGAAGGCCAGGACCCCTGGCGAATGACCCTGCTGTGCCGCGACCGCGAAGGCTACCTGAGCCTGTCCCGGCTGCTGACCCGCGCCTGGATGGAAGGACATCGCCCCGAAGGCGGGGTGGCCGTGCACCCGGAATGGCTGAAGGCCGGCTGCCACAACCTGTTTGCCCTGAGCGGACGCGAAAGCCTGGCCGGCCGGCTGGCCGCCGCCGGCAAGCACGACCTGGCCGAACAGCAACTGGCGGACTGGCAGCGTGTGTTTGGCGACGGCCTGCACCTGGAACTCACCCGCACCGGCCGCGACGGCGAGGAAGCCTTCAATCAGTTCGCGCTGATGGCCGCCGGCCAGCGCGGCCTGCCGGTGATCGCCAGCAACGACGTCCGCTTCCTGTCTCCCACCGATTTCAGCGCGCACGAAGCACGTGTATGCATCGCCTCCGGACGTGTGCTGGACGACCCCAGGCGCCCGCGCGACTACAGCGACCAGCAGTACCTGAAATCGGCCGAGGAGATGTGCGCGCTGTTCGCCGACATCCCCGATGCCATCGACAACACGCTGGCACTGGCCGAACGCTGCAACATCGAAATGCGGCTGGGCACCTACTTCCTGCCCAATTACCCGGTGCCGGACGACGAGACGCTGGACAGCTGGATCCGCAGCGAAGCGCGCAAGGGCCTGGCCGCGCGCCTGGAAAGGAATCCGCTGGCCGCCGGCATGACCGCGCAGGACTACAGCGACCGCCTGGAATTCGAACTGGACACCATCATCAAGATGGGCTTCCCCGGTTACTTCCTGATCGTGGCCGACTTCATCCAGTGGGGCAAGAACCAGGGCATTCCGATCGGCCCGGGCCGCGGCTCCGGTGCCGGCTCGCTGGTGGCGTGGGCACTGCAGATCACCGATCTGGACCCGCTGCCATACAACCTGCTGTTCGAGCGCTTCCTCAATCCCGAACGCGTGTCGATGCCCGATTTCGACATCGATTTCTGCATGGACCGCCGCGACGAAGTCATCGACTACGTGGCGCGCAAGTACGGCCGCGAACGGGTCAGCCAGATCATCACCTACGGCACCATGGCCGCCAAGGCGGTGGTGCGCGATTCCGGGCGCGTGCTCGGCTTCCCGTACGGCCTGGTGGATGGCGTGGCCAAGCTGATCCCGAACATCCTCGGCATTTCGCTGAAGGATGCGATGGGCGAAGGCAAGGACAGCGAGATGGCCTCGCCGGAACTGATCCAGCGCTACCAGAGCGAGGACGATTTCCGCGACCTGATCGACCTGGCGCGGCAACTGGAAGACCTCACCCGCAACGCAGGCAAGCATGCCGGTGGCGTGGTCATCGCGCCCGAACCGCTGGCGGAATTCTGCCCGCTGTTCGCCGAACATGACGAAGGCGGCCTGGGACGCAACCCGGTCACCCAGTTCGACAAGAACGACGTGGAAGAAGTCGGCCTGGTGAAGTTCGACTTCCTCGGCCTGCGCACGCTGACCATCATCGACTGGGCGGTGAAGGCGATCAACAAGCGCCACGAGCGCGCCGGCATCCCGCCGGTGGACATCGCCGCCATCCCGCTGGACGACGCGCCAACCTACAAGGACATCTTCGCCTCCGGCAACACCGGCGCGGTGTTCCAGTTCGAATCCTCGGGCATGCGGCGTTTGCTGAAGGACGCCAGGCCGGACCGCTTTGAAGACCTGATCGCGCTGGTGTCGCTGTACCGTCCGGGCCCGATGGACCTGATTCCCTCCTTCGTGGACCGCAAGCACGGCCGCGAGGACGTGGAATACCCGGACCCACGCACCGAGCCAATCCTGCGCGACACCTACGGCATCATGGTGTACCAGGAGCAGGTGATGCAGATGGCGCAGATCGTCGGCGGTTATTCGCTGGGCGGCGCCGACCTGCTGCGCCGTGCGATGGGCAAGAAGGTGCCCGCGGAAATGGCCAAGCACCGCGAGATCTTCCGCGAAGGCGCGGCCAAGGGCGGCGTGGAGGGTCCAAAGGCCGACGAGATCTTCGACCTGATGGAGAAGTTCGCCGGCTACGGTTTCAACAAGTCGCACGCCGCCGCGTATGCACTGGTCAGCTACCAGACCGCGTGGCTGAAGCGGCATTATCCGGCCGAGTTCATGGCCGCGACGCTGTCCTCGGACATGGACAACACCGAAAAGGTCGTCGGCTTCCTGGACGAAGTACGCAACCTGGGACTGACGGTGCTGCCGCCGAAGGTCAACCAGTCCGCCTTCATGTTCGAGGCCGCCACCCCGGACACCATCCAGTACGGACTGGGTGCGATCAAGGGCGTGGGCCAGGGCGCGTGCGAAGCGGTGGTCGATGAACGCCTGCGTGCCGGCCACTACACCGACCTGCTGGATTTCTGCACGCGGGTCGGCTCGGCAAAACTCAACCGGCGCACGCTGGAGGCGATGATCAACTGCGGTGCGCTGGACGAACTCGGTCGCAACCGTGCTTCGCTGATGCTGCAGCTGCCGGAGGTGGTTAAGGCGACCGAGCAGATGGCGCGCGAGCGTGCTTCCGGGCAGAACTCGCTGTTCGGCGGTCCCGACCCGGGCGCACCGGCAATCCACCTGGAACTGCAGGAAACCGATGAATGGCCGCTGTTGCAGCGACTGTCCGGTGAGCGCGACACGCTTGGCTTCTATCTGAGTGGCCATCCATTCGATCCGCATCGCGACGATGTGCGCGACCTGGTGGGCAACGACCTGGGTGCGGTGGAGAAGATATGGAGCGCCAACAGTGGCGGCGGTGGTGGCGAGAAGCGCTGGCGCCCGGAAGTGCAGACGGTACTGGCCGGCCAGGTGGTGGGCGTGCGCCGCAAGGGCGAGAGCCAGATCTTCATCCAGCTGGAAGACGGTCGCGGCCGCGTGGAATGCAGTGCGTTCTCCGACACCATGGCCGAGTTCGGCCACCTGATGACCAAGGACCGGATCCTGGTGGTGAAGGGCGGGCTGCGCGAGGATGAGTTCAACGGCGGGTACGCGCTGCGCATCCGCCAGTGCTGGGATTTCGACGAAGTGTGCGCGAACTACGCCACCCGCCTGTCGCTGCGACTGGACCTGCGCCGCCAGCGTCCGGTGTGGGAACGCATCAATGCCCTGCTGGACCGTCATCGTCCCGGCCGCACGCCGCTGCGCCTGGACCTGCTGCTGCAGGCCGAGGACGGTGCGGTTGCCGGCATGCTGGATGTGGGTGGCGAATGCGCCGTGCGGGTGGACTCGCGGCTGATGGAAGCACTGCGTGCCGATCCGGCGATCCGTACGCTGAAGGTGCGCTACAGCCCGCCATGGGCCAGCTGACCTGCGGCGGCGATGGCGGCGCCGTGGCGGCTGCGCTACGGTGAACGGCACCAGACGAGGGCGTACGGGGCATTCCCGCGCCTTCGGCTAAACTTTCCTCCTTTCTTTACACGACGGCTTCCGATGAATCCGAACTACCTCGACTTCGAGCAACCCATCGCCGACCTGGAAGCGAAGATCCAGGAGCTGCGCAGCGCCAGTGCCGGCCCGGCCGTCAACGTCGAAGCCGAAGTGCATGCCCTGCAGGACAAGCTGCGGCTGCGCACCGCGCAGATCTTCCGCAACCTCACCTCGTGGCAGGTGCTGCAGCTGGCGCGCCACCCATCGCGGCCGTATACGCAGGATTACCTGCGCTTGATGTGCGATGACTTCCAGGAACTGGCAGGCGACCGTGCCTTCGCCGATGACAAGGCGATCATCGGTGGTCTGGCCCGCATCAACGGACGGCCGATGATGGTCATCGGCCACCAGAAGGGCCGCGACACCAAGGAAAAGATCAAGCGCAACTTCGGCATGCCCAAGCCCGAAGGCTACCGCAAGGCGCTGCGCCTGATGAAGATGGCCGAGCGTTTCGGCCTGCCGGTGCTGACCCTGATCGACACCGCCGGCGCGTGGCCGGGCATCGATGCAGAATCGCGCGGCCAGTCCGAAGCCATCGCACGCAATCTGATGGAGATGGCCGAACTGCAGGTGCCGGTGATCTGCACGGTGATCGGTGAAGGCGGTTCGGGCGGCGCACTGGCGCTGGGCGTGGGCGACCGCACGATCATGCTGGAGTACAGCGTGTATTCCACCATCAGCCCGGAAGGCTGCGCCTCGATCCTGTGGAAGGATGCCGGCAAGGCCAAGGAGGCCGCCGAACAGCTGGGCCTGACCGCGCCGCGCCTGAAGTCGCTCGGGCTGGTGGACAAGGTGGTCCGCGAGCCGACCGGCGGCGCGCACCGCAACCCGAACCAGATGGCCCGGCGCCTGAAGGCCGTACTGCTCAACGAACTGGACGCGCTGCAGGCACTGTCCACCGGGCAGTTGCTGGAACAGCGCTACAAGCGCCTGCGCGGTTACGGCGCCTACGAAGCCGCGTAGCGCCTGGCGCTGCCCGGCCGCCGGATCATTTTCTGCGCACGTAGAGCCGGGCTCTGCCCGGCTTTGAACGGCACCGCACAGCGGGGCAGAGCCCCGCTCTACCCGGCTCAGAACGGCTTGGCCAGCACCAGCCATACCACCGGGATGAAGGCCAGCAACGGGATCTCGTTGATCCAGCGCAGCGCGCGCGATGACGGCAGTGCACGTCCCTTCGCCACACCCTTCAGCAGCCGCCCGATCCAGACGAAATACACCAGCAGCAACACCACCAGCCCCAGCTTCGCATGCAACCAGCCCGCCGCACCTGGCGCGACCATGGTCGGGAAGCCTGGCAACACCCTGTACCCCAGCCACAGCACCAGGCCCAGCATGAACGCCAGGCCGAACATCGAATGCCCGAAGCGGTACAGGCGCATGCCCATCAACTGCAGCCGCTCGACCACGGCCGCCTGTCCCGCCGCCTCGGCGATGTTCACCAGGATGCGCGGCAGATAGAACACCGTGGCCATCCAGGCCACCACGAACACCAGGTGGAACGTCTTGATCCAGAAATACGACTGCATGCGCTCGCTCCGGTGGCTGGCGTAGGATGGACGCCATTTTCACCGATGCGCTCCGCCCCGTACATGGACAAGAAGACCTACGACGCCGCCTACTTCCAGCAGTGGTACCGACGCGCTGATATCGGCGGCAGCGCGCGCCTGGCCCGCAAGGTCGCACTGGCGGTGGCCACGGCGGAATACTATCTGGAGCGGCCCATCCGCAGCGTGCTGGACATCGGCTGCGGCGAAGGCGCCTGGCGTGCACCGCTGCTCAAGCTGCGCCCGAAGCTGCAGTATCTCGGTTTCGACAGCAGCGACTATGCGGTGGCGCGCTTCGGCCGCACCCGCAACCTGCACCCGGCCACGTTCGGCGATTTTGCATGGCTGCGCCCCTGCGCGCCGGTGGACCTGCTGGTCTGCTCGGATGTCATGCATTACGTGCCCGACCGTGAACTGCGCGCGGGACTGGACGGGCTGGCCGACCTCACCGGTGGAATCGCCTTCCTGGAAACCTTCGCCGCCGAGGACGATTTCGAGGGCGACCACGAAGAATTCCAGGCGCGGCCCGCACGCTGGTATGCCCGCGAACTGGGCAAGCGCGGCATGCAGCCGGTGGGGTCACACTGCTGGCTGGGGCCTTGGCTGGCCGGCGAAGCCTCGGCGCTGGAACGCCCGGCACGCTGAGTCGGCGACAGCTGAATGGGGCAACCGTGACGCACTTAACCTGCGCGTCCGGAAGATGGGTTATGCTGCGCGGCAACATAAGTCCATACATATTGGCTCGTCATGCTCTATCAGCTGCATGAATTGACTCGCAACATGCTTGCTCCCTGGGTCCATCAGGCGCAGGCCAATGCCCGCTTTTTCACCAATCCCGGCCATTGGTGGTCGCAGATGCCCGGTGCCGACCGCCTGGCGGCGATGAACGAGCTGTTCCATCGCCTCGGCAAGGACTATGAAAAGCCCGAATGGGGCATCAACGAAATCGACGTGGAGGGCGAGCGCGTGCCGATCGTCGTCCACGAAGAGGTCAGCAAGCCGTTCTGCAGGCTGCTGCGCTTCAAGCGGCACAGCAACGAAGCCGAGCAGTTGCACACCATGACCAACCAGCCTTTCGTGCTGGTGGTCGCGCCGTTGTCCGGCCACCATGCCACCCTGCTGCGCGATACCGTGCGCACGCTGCTGCGCGACCATCGCGTCTACGTCACCGACTGGGTGGACGCGCGCATGGTGCCGGCCAGCGAAGGCGATTTCGGGCTGGATGATTATGTCGAATACATCCAGGAGTTCATCCGCCACCTTGGTGTCGAGCGCCTGCACGTGGTCAGCGTGTGCCAGCCGACGGTGCCGGTGCTGGCCGCGGTTTCGCTGATGGCCGGACGCGGTGAACCCACGCCGCGCTCGCTGGTGATGATGGGCGGCCCGATCGATGCCCGCTGCAGCCCGACCGCAGTGA
The DNA here is from genome assembly GCA_023423605.1 of Pseudomonadota bacterium. GTDB lineage: Bacteria > Pseudomonadota > Gammaproteobacteria > Xanthomonadales > Xanthomonadaceae > Stenotrophomonas. The sequence goes on along the minus strand of JAFAFF010000206.1, from coordinate 6,835 downwards.
ACAACCTGGCCACGCAGAATCCGCTTTCCTGGTTCGAAAACAACGTCATCCACAGCGTGCCGCCGGGCTATCCGGGCGCGGGCCGGCGTGTATATCCGGGATTCCTGCAGCATGCCGGTTTCCTGTCGATGAATCCCAGCCGCCACTTCAGTTCGCACTGGGATTTCTATACCGACCTGGTGAAGGGCGATCTGGAAGACGCCGATGCGCATCGTCGTTTCTACGACGAATACAACGCCGTGCTGGACATGCCGGCCCGCTACTACCTGGACACGATCAGGACGGTATTCCAGGATTTCCTGCTGCCGCGTGGTGAGTGGTACATCAAGGGTGAAAAGGTCGATCCGTCGGCAATCCGCGATACAGCGCTGCTGAGCATAGAAGGCGAGCTCGACGACATCGCCGGGCTGGGCCAGACCGAGGCGGCGCACGCGCTGTGCACCGGCATTCCCGGCGAGCGCCGCGAGCACTTCGTGGTGGAAGGTGCCGGTCACTACGGCATCTTCAGCGGGCGCCGCTGGCGCGAAGTGGTGTACCCGAAGGTTCGCGATTTCTTCGCGACGCATGCCCAGGCCCCTGCCGCGAAGGCGACGAAGAAGAAGAACAACGTCACCCCGTTGCGGCGCAAGGCGGGGTAAGCCGCCGGCAGTGGGTGCCGAGCCGGATCGGCACCCACCTCGGATACTGTCGGACGTTACAACCGCACCAGCAGCTGCTTGGCAAGCAGTCCGTGCAGCTTGCCGATGCCGCGTGCCAGGTGCATCGTCAGCAGCAGCAGCAGCGCGCCGGCCAGGGCCAGCAGCGGGGTGGCCGCCATCGGCAGTACATTGGTTCCATCGATGTAGATGCTGGGCACGGTCGTATCGAACAGCGCCGCCACCGGCGACCAGATGAAGGCCAGCGACACCGACAGCAGGGTCACGGCGATGGTGAAGTAGACGATGCCCAGCGGCAGCATCAGCACGAAATACAGCAGGGTCAGCCAGGTACGGCCGTCGGTGAACATGTCGCCGATGCGCTGCAGCCAGGTGCGGCTGCGATCGGTGTAGCGTGGCCGGCGCGGCATGCGTTCGCCCAGCAATGCTTCCACCAGGCGTCCTTCCAGCAGTGCCAGCCCGCGCACCGAGCCGAAGAACAGCACGGTGATCGGCACGCCGATGATCAGGACCAGCAGCCCCAGCGACAGCGACAGGCCGGTCACCACCCAGGTGAAGAAGAAGATGCCCGTGGCCAGCGACAGCAACATGTAGAACAGCGCGCCATAGGTATGCGGATCGACCACCACGCCGAAGAAGCGCGCCAGCAGCGAACGCTGTACCGGTACCGGCGACGGCGCGGCCGGCGCGACACCACTGGCCTCGGCGGCGGCGCGCAGCACCGGCGCGGTATCGGCACGCGGTGAGCGCAGCGCACGGTTCACCGTCACTTCGGTCTCGCGGTAGATCTCGGCCACCTCTTCCGGCGCGCCGTAACTGCCGGCCACATCGGCGAGCACTTCGGCTTCGCTGCGACCGGGTTGCGCGGCCAGTTCAGAACGCAGGTATTCCTCGGCGTCGTACAGGGCATCCTGCACCATCGCCGGGTCGGCCCCTTCCAAAGCCGCGCGCAACTGCGCCAGATACTGCGGAATGGTGGTGGGCAGGCCAGCGCCTGCCAGGCTCGGGTCGTTCATTGCGGTACCCCTTCCAACACGGAATCGACGGAATCGCGGGTGGCCTGCCAGGCCTGGCGCCACTGCGCCAGCACCTCTCGGCCGCGTTCATTGATGCGGTAGTAGCGCCGCGGCGGGCCGCTGCTGGACGGTTCCACATGGCTTTCCAGCAGGCCGGCACCTTCCAGGTTGCGCAGTACCGGGTACAGCGCGCTCTGCTTTCCGCTCAGCACGCCCTCGCCCACGCGCTCCAGTTCCTTGGCGATCAGGTAGCCATACAGCGGCTCTCCGGCCCGCGCGAGCACCGCCAGCAAGGCCAGTGACACCGTTCCGGCGCTGAGCTCCTTCTGGAACTTCTTCAGGTGGACGTCATCCTCGGACATGCCGCTGCTCCACTACGTTGAAGTCAACAGTAGTACGAAGTCCGGTATAGCGAATGTGTCGTTAGTCATCCTGACGGTTGGCGTGCGTCCACCGCTCGCGCAGAATCGAAGCCTCGTTCATGTTCCGGGGTTCCCCATGCCGCACCGTCGTCGCCTTGCCCTGACCGCCCTCGCCATGGCCGGCCTGCTGCCCGCAATGGCCAGCGCGGCCACGCCGTATCGCAGCCCGCAGCAGATCCTCGACGCCGCGCCGGCCAGCGACTGGCGCACCCCGGACCCGGCCAACCTGCTGTACATGGACCTGCCGGACGGACGGGTGATCATCGAACTGGCACCACAGTTCGCCCCCCGCCATGCCACCAATATCCAGACCTTCGCCCACGAGCACTTCTGGGACGGCACCAGCATCTACCGCTCGCAGGACAACTTCGTGGTGCAGTTCGGCGATGCCGACGCTGACGATCCGGCCAGGGCCAGGCCGTTCGGCAGTGCCGCGCGCAAGCTGCCGGCCGAGTTCGAACGTACAAGTACCGGCTTGAAAGTGAGCCTGCTGCCGGACCGCGATGGCTGGGCGGCGCAGACCGGATTCGTCGACGGCTTCCCGGTCGGCCAGGACCCGCAGACCGGCAAGGCCTGGCTGGCGCACTGCTACGGCATGCTGGGTGCCGGCCGCAACAACGAGGAAGACAGCAGCATCGGCGCCGAGCTGTACGTGGTGACCGGCCAGTCACCGCGCCAGCTGGACCGCAACATCACCGTGGTCGGCCGCGTGCTGAAGGGCATGGAACTGCTCAGCGCGATTCCGCGCGGGCCGGCACCGATGGGTTTCTACGAAGACCCGTCGCTGCGCACGCCGATCATCTCGATCCGTCGCGCCAGCGATGTAGCGGCGGCCGAACGCACGCCGATCCAGGTGCTGCGCACCGATTCAAAGACCTTCGCCGATACGGTGGAAGCGCGGCGTAATCGCGTGGATGATTTCTACAAGCGCCCGGCGGGGCATATCGACCTGTGCAATATTCCGGTGCCGGTGAAGTAACACCGTCGCAGGTTCTGCGCGTGGCACGCGTCACGCGCAAAACGCCTCAGCCCTTCTGGCTCACCGCCACGCTGCCCAGGATCAACCCACCGGCAATCAGCATCTGCAGCGTCACCGGCTCGCCCAGGAACAACCACGCAAACGCGGCGCCGAACAGCGGGATCAGATAGGTCACCGTCGACGCCCGCGAGGGGCCGATGCGGCCGATCAGGCGATAGAACATCAGGAACGCCAGGCCCGTGCAGGCCACGCCCAGGGCAATCGCCGCACCCCAGGCCGCGCCCGGAATCGCCACAGACGGCCAATGGGTCACCGCCATCGGCAGCATCCACAACGAGGCGCAGCCCAGCGTGGCAGCGGCCGCAGCGGCCGATGGCAGGCCGGTCATGTGCCGCTTCACCAGGTTCACGCCCAGGCCGTACAGCAGCGACGCCGCCGCACCGGCCAGTACCGCCATGCCGATGCTCAGGCCGGATACCTTGGCCGTGGCCAGCACCACGACGCCGGCAAAGCCGACCAGCAGCGCGCCGGCACGGCGCACGCCGATCTTCTCGCCAAAGAACAGGAAGGCGATCAGCGCGGCGAACAGCACCGTCATCGCATTGCAGATCGCACCGATCGCCGCTGGCGCCTGCTCAGCCGACCAGGCGAACAAGACGAACGGCAGTGCCGAATTGATCAGGCCGATCGGCGCCAGCCACAGCCAGCGGCGCGGCGGGAACTGGGCACGGGCGCGCCACAGGAAGGGCATCAGTACCAGCGCGCCCAGCACCAGGCGTACTTCCACCAGCGCGAACGGGCCGAACGAGGGCACCGCCACCCGCATGAACAGGAACGAGCAGCCCCAGATCGCGCCGAGCAGGGTCAGCTCCAAGGGGGTGCGCCAATCGCGTTCGGCCACCTGCGGTACCGCGTTCATGCCATTGCCTCCGTCCTGTTCCTGGACCGACAGGATGGTCCGCAGACGCCCGCTGCACAAGCGCGTAGTATCGCTGCCAGCCACAAATACGGTTTGAGGCTGGACATGCAGCTACGCCCTTCCCTGCTCCCCGCGCTGGCCGTGTTCGCGGTGGCCGCGCGCCACCAGAACTTCGCCCAGGCCGCCCAGGAGTTGCACCTGACCGCCAGCGCGGTCAGCCACCATGTGCGCCGCCTGGAAGAGGTGCTGGCCACGCGCCTGTTCCTGCGCCATGCGCGTGGGGTGCGCCTGACCGCCGAAGGCCGGCAACTGGCCGATGCGGCCAGCGCCGCCTTCACCGACGTCGCTGCCGTGGCCCACCACCTGCAGCCGGACGCGGACAGCGTGTCGCTACGGATCACCACGCTGCGTTCGCTGTCCTACTGCTGGTTGCTGCCCCGGCTGCCGCGCTTCACCCGGGCGAATCCGCACATCCGCATCGAACTGCACACCGGCAGTGGACTGGACCGCTACGATGACAACGGGCCGGAGGTCGGCATCCGTTATGGCCTGGGCCAATGGCCGGGCCTGCACGCCCAGCACCTGATGGATGACACTCTTTTCCCGGTAGCCTCGCCGGCCCTGCCCGGCGTGGAAGAATTGCAGGACCCGGCACGCATTGCTGAGCTGCCGCTGCTGAGCGATCTGTCGCCACAAGGCTGGCGCGACTGGTTCCGCCATGCCGGCGTACGTCCCCCCTCACCGTTGCCCCCGATGCATGCCTTCGCCGACAGCACCGACGCCATGCGCGCAGCGGTATACGGCATGGGCGCGGTGCTGGCGCGCACCCATGTCGCCCGCCCGTACCTGCAGCGCCATGAGGTGGTGCGCCTGCCCGGGCCGGCACTGAAGGCGCGCTACGCGTATTACGTGGTGCATGCCGAAGGACAGCCACCCAGCCCGGCCGCACGGCTGTTCATCGACTGGCTGCTGACCCAGGCACATGACGAGCGCACGCCGATTCCCGCCCTGCCCGACAGTCTGCTGGGGCGCCCGCCCACACCCGGCTGACTGCACCCTCACCCGGTCTTTGCCCGGTTCTGGCTAGGCTGCAGGCAACCCCACTACGTGTATCCGCCATGGCCCTGCTGCGACTGCGAATCACCGGAACCGAAGACGACGCCCGTGCCATCAGCGACCTGCTGCTTGGCCTGGACGGCATCGAGCATGTCGAGGAAACCGACGACCTGATGCCGCACATGGACGATGATGATTCCAGCTCGGCCGGGCTGTCCGATGACATCGGCCCGGGCATCCACGAACTGGAGGTGGAAGTCGGCAACGACAGCACCGCGCAGAAGGTGCGCGATGCGGTGCAGGAGCTGGCGCTGGAGCTGGATGTGTTCGTCGAATACGAGACCGACGAAGGCTAGTGCCAGCCAGCGGCCGTCGGGCCGTCCGTGGTAATCCTATGGCAGGGGGACAAAGCGGTACTCTGCGCCTATGCTCGGGTTTGTCCCAAGTACAGGAACACCGATGCGCCCGCATCTCCTTGCCCTCGCCCTGGTCGCCGCCCTGGCCGGTTGCCAGCAGGCCGACGCCCCGACAAACGGTTCCACCCCGGCCGCCAGCCAGCAGGCCGGTGACGCGGCGGCCGATGCCGCCTTCGCCGACCTGTCCAGGCGTGCGCTGGACACGTGGATGCAGCTTGCCCCGGTCAGCGCCACCCAGATCGGTGACCACCGCCATGACAGCGAGATCGACGACCTCAGCGCCGCCGGCCAGCAGAAGACCGTGGACGCCTACAAGGGCCTGCTCGCCGATCTGGACAGGATCGAGGTGGCCAAGCTGGGCCGCGAAAACCAGGTGGACGCGGCGATCCTGCGCAACCAGCTGCAATCGGAGATCTGGAGTGCCGAGGTGCTGCAGTCCGGCAAGTGGGACCCGCAGTTGTACAACGGTCTGGCCGGCAGCGCGATCTACGGCCTGATGGCCCGCGAGTTCGCGCCGCTGCCCGAACGCCTGAAGGCAGCCACCGCACGCATGGAGAAGCTGCCGGCGATCTTCGCCCAGGCCCGCGGGAACCTGGACCCGGCACGCGTGCCGAAGATCCACGCCGAGACGGTGGCCAAGCAGAACAAGGGCATCCTCAGCATCGTCGATACCTTCATCACCCCGCACGTCGGCGAACTGCCGCAGGCCGACCAGCAGCGCCTGCAGGCGGCCATCGATGGCCTGAAGGAGGCCGTGGACGAGCAGCAGACCTGGCTGGACAAGACCCTGGTGCCGAACGCCAAGGGCGATTTCCGCATCGGCGCGGAAAAGTACGACCAGAAGCTGAAGTTCGCGCTGAGCTCTTCGCTGTCGCGCCAGGAGATCGGTGAGCGTGCCCGCGCCGAACTCAAGCGCGTGCGCGAAGACATGTATGGCATCGCGCAGACCGTTCTGAAGGACAAGCCGGGTGCACCGGAAATGCCGGCGCAGCCGACCGACGAACAGCAGCAGAAGGCCATCGAGGCCGCGCTGGAACTGGCCTATGCCGACAAGCCGGCACGCGACAAGGTGGTCGATGATGCCAAGGCCGCGCTGGAGCAGTCCACCGCGTTCGTGCGCGCACACGACCTGGTGACCCTGCCCGACGCGCCCGTGGACATCATCCTGATGCCGGAATTCCAGCGTGGCGTGGCCGTGGCCTACTGCGATTCGCCCGGTCCGCTGGACAAGAACCTGAAGACCTTCTACGCCGTGTCGCCGATTCCGGACGACTGGAACGACAAGCAGGTCGATTCGTTCCTGCGCGAATACAACAGCCGCATGATCCACCTGCTGTCCATCCACGAGGGCACGCCGGGCCACTACCTGGA
>JAFAFF010000168.1 GCA_023423605.1 Pseudomonadota bacterium | reverse complement strand
AACGCGGTGGACCATGCGGTGCGGCTGACGTCGCCCATCACGGTCCAGCGATCGTTGACCTTGTGGGTCACGCTCAGGGTGGCCGATGCCGGCATGGTCACCGTCGCCTTGCCGCTGGTGGTCACGTACATGCCCGGCTGGGCTGCGGCCAGCACGGCAGCCGCATTGGGCGGCACGTCGAAGGTGGCGTCGCCACCGGTGATCTTGTGCTCCACCTTGGACCGGTAGCTCAGGCCGATGTGGGTGTTCTCATCGATGCTGAAGAGGCCACCGACGGTCCAGCCCACCGCATTGTTGTCGCCTTCCACGGTCAGCTTGCCATCGGCATTGCCCGGCGCGAAGCCCGGCACGCGTGCCTGTGCCAGCGCGGTGCCGAAGTCGATGTTGTTGCTCAGTTCGATGGTCAGGTGCTCGACGAACACGGACGCACCGAAGGACACGTACGGATTGACGTCATAGGACATCGCGAAGCCGAGATCGATCGCCTTCAGGTCGGTCTTCAGGCCGCTGTAACGGCCGACCCAACCATTGTCGTATTCGGTCTTGAAGCCGAACGGCGCGGTCAGCGAGACACCGAAGTGGGCCTTGTCGCCGATCGGGGTGTGGAAGTAGCCGGCCGGTACCGGAGCGATCATGCCGGCGTCGCCGCCGTCGCCACCGGTCTGCGGGGTGCCGACCGGCGTACGGCCGGCACCTTCGAATTCGGCCTTGAAGCTGATCGCGCTCAGGTCGCCCTGGATCACGCGGCCATCAAGCTGGCGCATGCCGGCCGGATTCGCAGCGATGATGGAAGCATCGCCCTCGGCGCTGCCGGAACCGGCAAAAGCGCGGCCGAGGCCCTTGGCGCTCTTTTCGGCCAGCTGGAAGGCGGCCGCATTGGCATCGGTGGCGGCCAGCGCACCGGCGATGCCGACGGCCAGCACGGTGATACGGGCGAAAGTGGAAGCGGTTTGCATCGTTGTTCTCTCCGGAAAGCGGTTGTTTGCTCAGCATGCGCCTGCGTATCGAACGGCCTGAAGCCGTTCGTCACGCGCCGGATTCCCCTCCCGACATACGACGCCGTATGCGAGTATCACCCAGAGCTGTTAATGAAACAATAACACCCGTGTCGGATTTTCCCTTAAATAATGAATGCGGTGGCCCACGTGGCTGGCGCTCGGGCTACGCTAGCCACCATGTTCGTTTCACTGCCCTCCCGCCGCAAAGCAGCCTTCCGCTGGGCCACGCCGTTGCTGTTCCTGGCGGTCTGGCTGGCCTTCCTGTGGTCGATTTCGCGGCCCGATGAGGCCCGGCGCAGCCTATGGATGGACTGGGGTGCACTGGCGACCGGGCTGACCCATCCACAGGACTGGTGGGATACGTTGAAGGACGGCAGCGTGCTGCGCCTGTTCACTGCGCTGTTCCTGCATGCCGACTGGTCGCACCTGCTGGGCAACCTGGTGTTCCTGCTGATCTTCGGGCTGCCGGCCGAACGCGTACTCGGCCCTTGGCGATTGATTCTGTTGTTCCTGTTCGGCGGTGCGATCTCCAACCTGGCGGCCGTCTACACGATGGGCAACCCCGACCAGATCATCATCGGCGCCAGTGGCGCCGTGTCGGCGCTGATCGGCGCCTACCTGGCACTGTTCCCCGGTGCCCGGCTGGGCGTGGTCATTCCGCTGGGACTGTTCCTGGAATTCGTGCGGGCACCGGCCTATCTGTTGATCGGGGTGTGGGCGGTGCTGCAAGTGGTATTCGCCTACATCGGCCCGACATTCGGCATGGTGGCGTGGTGGGCGCACATCGCCGGCTTCGGCTTCGGGGTGCTGTATGCGGTCTACGTGCGCGCGGCGATCGCACGCCGGCTGCGCAAACGGCAAGGCTTCTGAGCCCGCAACGGCGGTAGTGCCGGGCTCTGCCCGGCAACCCATTGATTCCATGCTGCCGGGCTCTGCCGGCTGCATGCAACGCATCACGGCCTGACGGGCGGCTCGGCCTGCTCTCCGGCGTCTTTCACGTCTTTCACTTCTTTCGCCGTCTCTGCCTTGGCGGCCTCCGCCTTCAGGCGTGCAGCCACCGAACCGGGCTGCTTGAGTTCGGCCAGGGCATCGTCGATGGGGCCATCTCCCGGCAGTACGTCGCCGGCCAGGTAACCTTCGCCACCTTCCTCATCGCCCTGCAGGTGGCCCGGCAGGGTGGCTTCGCTGAACTCGCTGAGGCTGGCCGGCAGATCATCCTCGCCTTCGCCCGGCGCCCGCTTGAGCTCCACGTCCGGCACGATGCCGGTGGCCTGGATCGACTTGCCGCTCGGCGTGAAATAGCGCGCGGTGGTCAGCTTCACCGAATCGCCATTGTCCAGCGGCAGTACGGTCTGCACCGACCCCTTGCCGAAGGTGCGGCTGCCGATGACGCGCGCGCGCTGGTTGTCGCGCAGCGCGCCGGCCAGCACCTCGGACGCACTGGCCGAACCGGCGTCCACCAGCACCACCACCGGTGCACCCTTCAACAGGTCTCCCGGCGTTGCGTCGAAGCGCGCGTCACTGATGCTGATGCGGCCACGGGTACTGACGATGTTGCCCTTTTCCAGCAGGTCGTCGGCCACCTGCACCGCTGCGGTAAGCAGGCCACCGGGATTGCTGCGCAGGTCCAGTACCAGTCCTTTCAGCTGGCCGCCGGCCTGCCGGGTCAGTTCGCGCGCGTGCTTCTGGAAATCGGCACCGGTATCGGCCTGGAACGTGCTCAGGCGGATGTAGCCGTAGCCCGGTTCCAGCATGCGGCTGCGCACGCTGGTCACGCGGATGGTCTCGCGCGCCAGGGTGACATCGAACGGCTTGGGCCTGCCTTCGCGTACCAGCGTCAGCACCACCTTGCTGCCAGCCGGCCCACGCAACGGCTCGCTGGCCTGGATGGCGCTGATCGGCTTGCCGTCGATGGCGATGATCAGGTCACCGGCCAGGATGCCGGCACGCGCGGCAGGCGTTTCGTCGATCGGGGCGATGATCTTCAGGCTGCTGTTGTCCGGCTGCTGCTGCAGTTCCACGCCGATGCCTTCGTACGCACCGGTGGCCTGTTCGTCGAAGGCTTCGGCATCTTCCTTGTCGAAGTACGTGCTGTGCGGATCAAGATCAAGCAGCAGGCCGCGCACCGCGTCCTGCATCAGCTTCCTGTCGTCCACCGGGTCCACGTAGGCAGCGCGTACGGCGTTGTAGACGCCGACGAAGCGGCGGATCTCCTCCAGCGGCACTTTCGATGTGGCCGCCTCTTCGTTGCTGGCCGAACCGGGGGGCGTGTCCGCTGCCGGGGCCGCCTGCTGGGCCAGCGCAAGCGAAGGCAGCAGGGCCAGCAGCAGGGTGGCGGTTCGGACTCGACGCATGAAGCACTCCTGGAGGAAGGTTGCGGTTGCGCCCGTGTCGCCGGAGCGCGCGGGATGCATGACGCCGATTATGCGTCAGCCGCCGGTAAATTCATGTTCAACGACAACGTCCGCGGCACGCGTGGATTCAGCGGCGCTGCAGCCAGCTGTCCGGATTCACGGGTTGGCCGCCACGGCGCAGTTCGAAGTACAACGCAGTGACGCCCTGGCCACCGGAATTGCCGACCTTGGCCAGCGCGTCGCCACGCTTGACCACCGCACCGGCATCCTTGAGCAGCGCATCGTTGTGCGCGTAAAGGCTCATGTAGCCATTGCCGTGGTCCACGATCAGGATCATGCCGTAGCCGGTCATCCAGTCAGAGAACACCACGGTGCCATCGGCCACCGCGGTCACCGTGCTGCCCGCCGGTGCGCCGATCAGCACGCCGTTGCTGGTACGTCCGTCAGGCAGCTTGCCGCCGTAGCGCGCCAGCAGATTGCCCGACAGCGGCCAGCCCAGTCCCCCTACCTTGGGCGCCGGCGCCGATGCCACCGCGGGCGGCACCTTGGTCGCACGCGGCGGCGTGCGACCCTGTGCCGTGGCCTTGTCCGCAGCCGCCTTTTCAGCGGCCGCCTTGCGGGCGGCCTCGCGCCGTTCCGCTTCGGCACGTGCGGCGGCAGCGCGCAGGTTGGCCAGCAGCGTTTCCAGCGCCTTGGCGTCCTGGCCCAGCGCCTTTTCACGCTCGCTGCGGTCCTTGAACTGCTTTTCCAGTGCGGCCACCGCCTGCTCGCGCTGGCGACGGTCACCCGACAGCGCCGCTACCTGCTGCTTCTGCTGTTGGCGGGTGGCCTGCAGTTGCTGGCGGCGTTGCCCGATCTCGGCCTGTACGCCCTCCAGTTCCTTCAGGTCGGCGGTCAACGCGTGGATGCGCTGGCTGCGCTCGCGCTGCAGGTAACGGTGATAGGCCAGCGAACGGTTGCCATCGGCCACGGTGTCCTGCGAAAGCAGCAGCTTGAGCGGTGCGTGGTTACCCAGCCGATAGGCCCCCCGCAGCAGGCCAGCCAGCTCCCGCCGCTGCCGTTCCAGCGTGCCATCCAGTACCGCCCGGCGCTTTTCCAGATCGGCAAGCGCGGCATCCTGTTCCTTCAATGCCGCTTCGGTCTGCGCGAGCGTGCGGCCGCTGCGTGCCACCTTCTCATCCAGTTCGCGCAGCTGCACGGTGGCCTGTCCGCGCTGGCTGTCCAGCTGCCGTCGCTCCTGCGCGACTCCCTTCAGTTCGCTGCGCAGCTTCTGCAGCTTGCGCTCGGCTTCCCGGGAGGACTGCCCCCAGGCCAGGGATGGGCAGGCCAGTACCGGCAGCAGCGCGACCATCAGGCCGCAGGCCAGTGCCGGCCAGCGGACGTTAGCGATGCGTGAGGGAAAAGCGTTGTCGCGCAAGGGCTTTCCAGTGACTTCAGGCAGATGCGGTTTGCAATGATGCATGGTGACATCTTTACCGGGCGGCCTGCCAGCCGCATGCAGCTTACAAGGAACCCCATGAACGCCCATTCCCTCATAGTGATGCTGGCCCTGCTGGCCGCGGGCAGCCCTGCGATGGCACAGCAAGACATCAGCAAGGTCAACGGCAGCATCAGTGCCGCACCCGGCCAGCGCTACGGCGACCTGGATACCGTGAACGGTGGCATCCGCGTCGGCGACGGCGTGGAGACCGGCAACATCGAGACCGTCAACGGCAGCATCCGGGTTGGTGCACGCGCCCGCACGGGCAGCATTTCCACGGTGAACGGCGGTGTCCGGCTGGCACCGGACGTGATCGCGCGGGGCAGCGTGGAAACGGTCAACGGCAGCATCTTCAGCGACCGTCGCAGCCAGATCCAGGGGGGCGTGGAGACCGTCAACGGCGGCATCGGCCTGGTCGAAACCCGCCTGTCCGGCGATATCGAGACCGTCAACGGAGACATCACCGTCGGCGTCGGCTCGGTGGTATTCGGCGGCATCCATATCAGGAAGCCCAGTTTCAGCCTGACGCTCACGCCGGGCCGCAAGCCGCGCGTGATCATCGGTCCGAACGCGGTCGTCGAGGGTGCCCTGGAATTCGAACGCGACGTGGTGCTGTACGTGCACCGTAGCGCCAAGATCGGAGCGGTCAATGGCGCCGTGCCGGTGAGCTTCGAGAGCGACAGCGCGCCCGAGAACTGATTCCCATGCCCTGCCCGTGCAGGCGGGCCGGCCCTACCCGACAGGAGCCCACGATGCCCCGCAAACTACTGCTCTGCCTTGCCGCCACTGCGGCGCTTGCCGCCTGCAAGGGCGAACAGGCGCCCGCGCCCGTGTCCGACGCAGCCGAGCCCGCACCCGCCGCCAGCAACCATGCCTTCTCGCCGGACATCAACGCCGCCGACTTCGCCGAACTGGTGAAGACCCTTTCCTCGGATGCGTTCGAAGGCCGTGCGCCCGGCAGCAGGGGAGAAGAGCTGACGGTCAATTACATCCGCGACCAGATGCAGCGGATCGGCCTGGAGCCCGGCAACGGCGACAGCTGGTTCCAGGATGTGGCAATGACCGAGACCACGGCCGATGAAAGCACCACGCTGAAGATCGAACAGGGTGGCAAGGCCAGCGAACTCGCCTTCGGCACGGACATGGTGGTCGGCACCCGCACCGGCCAGAACGAGGTCAAGGTGCAGGACAGCGAGATCATCTTCGTCGGATACGGCGTGGATGCGCCGGAACAGCAGTGGAACGATTACGCCGGCCAGGACTGGAAGGGCAAGACGGTGGTGATGTTCGTCAACGATCCGGGCTTCCATGTGGATGATGCCACGCTGTTCGACGGCAAGCGCATGACCTACTACGGCCGCTGGACCTACAAGTTCGAAGAGGCCGCACGCAAGGGCGCTGCCGCCGCGCTGATCGTGCATGACACGCCCGGCGCTTCCTACGGTTGGGACGTGGTGAGGAATTCCTGGGCCGGCCCGCAGTACGACCTGCCTGCCAAGGACGATCCGGAACCGCGCCTGCCGGTGCAGGGCTGGCTGAGTGCCGATGCCGCCAAGGCGCTGTTCGCCGGCGCGGGCCTGGATCTGGCGCAGGCCTACAAGGACGCCAACAAGCGCGGCTTCAAGCCGGTCCCGCTGCAGGCCAGGCTTTCCGTGGACCTCAAGAGCACCACCGCCGAGAAGACCTCACGCAACGTGGTGGGCGTGCTGCCGGGCACCTCGCGTGCCGACGAGGCGGTGTTGTACATGGCCCATTGGGATCATCTGGGCAAGCATGAAGGAGAAACCGGCGACAACATCTACAACGGTGCCGTGGACAACGCCACGGGCGTGGCCGGCATCCTGGAAGTGGCCGATGCGATGATGCACCAGGACCCCAGGCCGGCGCGTTCTGCGGTGTTCCTCGCCGTCACCTTGGAAGAATCCGGTCTGCTGGGATCAAAATATTACGTTGCCCACCCGACCTTCCCGCTCGACAGGATCGCCGGGGTGATCAACATCGACGCCATGTCCGTGGCCGGTCGCGCCAGGGACATGACCGTCACCGGTTTTGGCAGCTCCGAACTGGAAGACATCCTCAAGCCGCTGGCGGCAGCGCAGGACCGCACGCTTCATGGTGAGACGTCGGTGCAGAGCGGCTTCTACTTCCGCTCGGACCATTTCAATTTCGCCAAGGCAGGCGTTCCGGCGCTGTATGCCGATGGCGGCGAGGATCTTCGCGACGGGGGTATCGAGGCAGGTCGCAGGCAGGCCGAGGCGTACGGCCGCGACCGTTACCATGGTCCGAAGGATGAATTCGATGCATCGACCTGGAAGCTGGATGGCACCGTGGAAGACCTGCAGCTGCTGTATGGCGTGGGCAGGGAACTGGCTGCTGGTGACCGCTGGCCCAACTGGTACGACGGCAATCCGTTCAAGGCCGCACGCGATGCAATGATGAAAGACAAGAAAGACACGGCACCGGCAAAGTAGGTCCAGGCCCGCGCCACTGAAGCCTGCTCTACTGGCTGCAAGGACAGAAGCGGCGCCCCTCGGGGCGCCGCTTTTTCATTGGGCGTGATCGCTCCTGGTCGCGTGGTAGCGTCGGCCGCTGGCCGCTGGCCGCTGGCCGCAGGCCGCAGGCCGCAGGCAAAGAAAAACCCCGCTGCGTCTGCAACGGGGTTTTGGGTATGAACCCTGGCGATGACCTACTCTCGCATGGCTTGAGCCACACTA
>JAFAFF010000093.1 GCA_023423605.1 Pseudomonadota bacterium | reverse complement strand
GTATCAAGCCCGACGAACCGCCCGCAGGCACTGAGTCATCTCGTACGCCCACGGCACGACCACCAGCAGCACTGCCGGAATCACCAGCCCGGCCCATGACGCGGCCTGTGCAGGCTCCCAGCGCACGCTCCACGTCGGCGCCGCCCGCCACGCAATCCAGGCGAGGAACAGCCATGGAGCCACGTCCAGGATGCTGTGCACATGTTGCTCGGCCGGGCTGATACGACGGCGCCCATCGGCGCTCACCGTGTCCAGGTAACCCGCCACGGCGTGGGCCACCACCACGAATGAAAGCAGCGCAACCATGGCCCACGTAGTGTGGAAAGCAAGCCAGGCCAGCATGCCACCACCGACCAGCAGCAACTGCACGCCGTGCAGCGTGCTCTCGCGGAGCCCCGAGGTATGGGGCAGATCAGTGCGGCGATGGAACCAGAAATCCAGAGTACCGCCCAGCAGCCACACTCCGTAAAGGCAGGCCATCACACCGTCCATCAGCGCCGGCCCGCCTGCCGCAGTCTGCCGTGGCGTGTCTGCCGGTTCATGGCGTCAGCACGATCTTCCGGCAATCGTCGTCCTTCGCATCGAACATCGCATACCCCTGCGCCGCGTCGGCCAACCGCATGCGATGCGAAATGATGGTTCCCGGGTCCAGCCGGCCCTCCAGGATGGCCGTGAGCAGTTCCGGCATCAGGCCCTGCACGTGCGTCTGTCCCATCTTGAAGGTCAGACCCTTGTCGAAGGCATCGCCCAGCAGGAAGCCATGAATGAAACCGGCGTACACCCCCGGAATGCTCACCACCCCGCCACGCCGGGTGGCCGCGATGCATTGGCGGATGGCCACGCCGTTGCTGCCCTCCAGCTTGACCGCCGTCAGTGCGCTCTCCAGCGCGCTGCCTTCAGCCTCGAAGCCCACCGCCTCGATGCACGCATCCACGCCGCGGCCGCTGGTCTGGCTGACGATGTAATCCGCAGGATCGTCCACCTTGCTGAAGTCGATCGGCGTGACGCCGTAGGTGTGCTGCGCGAAATCAAGACGGTACGGAAGATGGTCCACCATGAAGATGGTTTCCGCACCGAGCAGACGGCAACACGCCGCACTCATCAGGCCAACCGGCCCAGCACCGAAAATGGCCACGGTGGATCCTGGTTTCACGCCCGCGTTGATGGCCGCCTGGTACCCGGTTGGCAGGATGTCGGAAAGGAAAAGCACCTGCTCGTCGGCAACGCCGTCGGGGATGCGCAGGGGCCCGACATTGGCCTTGGGCACGCGCACGAACTCCGCCTGGCCACCTGCCACGCCGCCATACAGGTGGCTGTAGCCGAACAACGCCGCTGGTGGCATGAGCCCCTTCTGGTTCAGCGCCGCGCCCTTCCCGGGATTGGTGGTCTCGCACGCGGCATATTCAGAGAGCGCACAGTGGAAGCATTCGCCGCAGGCGATCACGAATGGAATCACCACCCGGTCGCCCGGGCGCACCTGGGTGACGGCGCTGCCTACTTCCTCCACCACGCCCATGAACTCATGCCCCAATACGTCGCCATTGTGCAGGTCGGGAATCTTGCCTCTGTACAGATGCAGGTCTGAGCCGCAGATGGCAGTCGCCGTGACCCTCAGGATGAGATCGTCATCTGCCGCCAGCACGGGATCCGGTACGGATTCCACCCGGACGTCCTTGCGGCCGTGATAGGTCAATGCCTGCATCGCCATGCTCCAGAAAGGGTGGGAGTGAAGGAATACACCGGCGGCAATGAGCTGATGGTGACCTTCGTGTGTGCGTGGCGTTCATTCAATGACGCCCTGGCGTTAACCTGCGCTGGAGCAGGCTGGCCTTCCAGAACGCACACGGTGACCTGCGATGACCGACAAACTGCCCTTCAACCCCACCGCCGACGTGGACCACCAGGCGAAGGCGCACACGTCCGACAAGTCGCGCAACGACAAGGCGCGGTGGAAGGAACATGACATGCCCGATGACGGCGGCGGCCCCAAGGCAACGCCCGACGATTATGAGCGGCCAGACCCGGACCCCACGGGAAATCGTCGCTGAGCGGGCGTACTCATCTGCAGGTGCATCCGCAATGCTGCTGATATAGTCCGGCGATACGACGGGCATGGTGCCCGTCCACGGATCACGGGGAGTTGTCATGGGACTCAGGCAGGCGGTGGCAGGTGCGGTGGGTGGTGTACTGGCCGACCAGTGGAAGGACTTCTTTACCGTGCCGGCGGGCCTGCCGGCCACTGCGGCCCTGTTCGCCGCGGTACCGCGTGGCACCAATGCCGGGCGTGGTTCGAACACCAGCGCCTCGTCCAACATCATCACCAACGGCTCGAAGATCGTCGTTCCCGAAGGCTATGGCCTGCTGCTGATGCAGGACGGTGCGGTCACCGCATTCGTCGCCGAACCCGGCGGTTACGAGTGGCGTTCGGATGATCCGAACTCGCAGTCGCTGTTCGCTGGCGATGGCCTGGTCACTCCGCTCATCCGTCAGAGCTGGGAACGTTTCAAGTTCGGTGGCCAGCCTGGCGCCCAGCAGGCCGCCTTCTTCGTCTCGCTGAAGGAACTGCCGGACAACCGCTTCGGCACCCAGTCCGAGATCTACTGGGACGACGGCTTCCTCGGCACCCAGGTCGGCGCGGTGACGCGCGGTTCCTACACGCTGAAGATCGTCGATCCGCTGCTGTTCGTGAAGAATTTCGTGCCGGCGCGCTACCTGCAGCCGGGCCAGGTATTCGACTTCACCGATCTGGACAACGCCGCCGCCAACCAGCTGTTCAACGAAGTGGTGTCGTCGCTGGCGCCGGCCTTCAGCCTGTACACGAACGATCCGGGCAAGGGAAACCGCATCACCCGCCTGCAGCAGGATTCGCCGGGGTTCGCCAAAAGCCTCTCCGACGCCGTGGAGCAGGCATACCAATGGAATTCCGATCGCGGCCTGGCCATCGTCAAGACCGCCATCGTGTCGATCGAGTACGACGCCAACACCCGGGAGCTGCTGAAGACCGTGCAGCGCGCTGATGCGCTGGCTGGTGCACGCGGCAATTCGAACCTGCAGGCCAGCTTGGCCCAGGGCATCCAGTCCGCTGGCGAGACCGGTGGTGCCGCCGGCCTGGTCGGCGTGGGCATGGCGTCGGGCATGATGGGGGGCATCGGTGGCCTGCAGCAGCCTGTGGCCGCGGCCACGCCTGCGGCGGATGATCCGGTGGCGCGCCTGAAGAAGGCGAAGGAAATGCTGGATCTCGGCCTGATCACCCAGGGCGACTATGACGCCCTGAAGGCGAAGGCGTTGGGGCTGTAGGACAGGAATCCGCACGCACATGACCACGCCTGGAAACCCGCCGCCGTTGCCTGCGGCGCCCTCGCCCGTTGCCGGTCCCGGCTCGCCGCGGGATGTGCCGCCGCTGCCCGGCAGCTCTCCGGTCGATCCGGCCACCCTGCCCGAACCGATCCGCGATGAGCTGCAGGCGCCTGATCCGGTAACGCTGGATACTGCCGCCACCGAGCTCAGGGATGGCCTCAACCGTTGCCCGAAATGCGGTTCCACCGACATCCGCCCCAAGGCAGGCAGCGATCTCCTGGTCTGCCAGTACTGCCGCAACGAATGGCATGGCACACGCGTGGAGGAGGCTTTCGGGCTCGGCGAGGGCATCGACCAGTTGCGTGGCACGGTCATCGCCTCCGGTGCGCGCGACATCCAGGCCGACGTCGCCAGCCTGATGAGCTTCAAGTGCACCGGCTGCGGCGCCGAAGTCACCATAAACACCGAAAGCACCATGACCGCCCGCTGCCACTGGTGCCGCCACGTGTTCGGCGTCAACGAGCAGATCGCCAACGGCGCGGTGCCCGATGCGGTGCTGCCCTTCCACATCCGCAAGGACGATGCGGTGGCCCGCATCCGCCAGTTCGTGGACAAGCGCCGCCTGTTCGCCCTGAAGGCCTTCAAGGACCAGTTCACGCCGGAGAACGTGGTGGGCGTCTACCTGCCCTACATGATCGTCGATGGCAACGTCAGCGCCAGCGTGGCCGGCAAGGGCGAGATCAAGACGCGCGAATACACGCGTGGCACCGAAAAGAACAGGAAGACGTACTACGACGCCGATGTGTACCAGGTGGAGCGGCACGTTGATTTCACCGTGGACGACCTGCCGCTGGAATCTTCCGCGCAGCGCGGCAACCTGGATGTGCAGGCCAATACCAACAACATCATCAACGCCATCCTGCCCTTCGACACGAAGAACGCGCTGAAATGGAACGCCTCCTACCTGGCCGGCTTTTCTTCGGAGAAACGCGACCTGGATGTCGAGCGCATGCGTCCACGCCTGGAGGACCAGCTGCTGTCCATCGCGCGCGCCCAGGTGGCTGCGTCCGTGCGCCGCTACGACCGCGGCGTGCGCTGGGAACAGGAAGGACTGGAAGTACACGGAACGCGCTGGGTATCGATGTACCTGCCGGTCTGGTTGTATTCGTACCATCAGCCCGGCCGCAACGGCGGCATGCTGCACTACATCGCGGTGAACGGTCGTACCGGCGAAACCATGGGCAGCGTGCCGGTGCAGCAGTGGAAGCTGCTGCTGGCCGCGTTGACCACCGGCACCATCATCGAAGCCCTTGCCCTCTGGATCGTGGTGGCGACCTCATGAGCGACGAAAGTGGACTGTGGATCCTGCTGGCCGGCCCGGCCGGCGCTAGCGCCCTGTACTGGGCGCTGTACCGGTATTACCGCAATACCGACAAATCGCATGCGTTCGAGCACGAAACAACCGTGGAAGCCGGACCGGTGACGGGCGAGGACAGGAAGATCGATACCGTGCGCGGCACCCAGGAGCGACGCATCCGTGGCGACAACGTGGCGGCCTGGCGAAGCCGCGTGAACCGCCGCCCGCGCTGACGGGGCAACGCGTGGAAATCCGCGCATCGTAGAGCCGGGCTCTGCCCGGCTGCGTGAGATCCAGCGGCGTAGAGCCGGGCTCTGCCCGGCTGACCGGAGACGCCAAGGTCCCGCCAGCGGGGCAGAGCCCCGCTCTACGTCGGCGACGGAACCACGACCCTTGCCGCAGGATCGCGCGTGGCGCAGCCGCTGCCATCGTCCTTGCCGGCCCCACAGCGGAATACGCGCACGTAATCCACCTGCATCGCCTGCGGAAACGCCGAGGCGTCGATGCCGCTGGCGTTGACCTTGCCCGCCCAGTCGCCGCCCACGGCCAGGTTCAACAACAGGTGATACTTCGACGCGGCATCGAA
>JAFAFF010000049.1 GCA_023423605.1 Pseudomonadota bacterium | reverse complement strand
CGGTCTATACCACCGCGCTCATCGAGCAGCCTTGGGACAGTTACAGCGCCGATGACCATGCTACCTGGAGCACGTTGTACCAGCGCCAGCGCGAACTGCTGGTAGGTCGCGCCTGCCAGGAATTCCTCGATGCGCAGGACGAGATGGGCATGAGCGCGGACCGCATTCCGCGGTTCGACCAGCTCAACGAAGTGCTGGGCGCGGCCACCGGCTGGACGCTGGTGGGCGTGGAAGGCCTGCTTCCCGAGCTGGACTTCTTCGATCATCTGGCCAACCGGCGCTTCCCGGTGACCTGGTGGATACGCCGCCCGGAGCAGATCGATTACATCGCCGAACCGGACATGTTCCATGACCTGTTCGGGCACGTGCCGCTGCTGATGAATCCCGTATTTGCCGACTACATGGAGGCCTACGGACGCGGCGGCGTGAAGGCTCATGCCATCGGCCCGGATGCGCTGCAGAACCTCACCCGCCTGTACTGGTACACGGTGGAGTTCGGTCTGATCAACACCCCGGACGGGCTGCGCATCTATGGCGCCGGCATCGTATCGTCCAAGGGGGAATCGCTGTATTCGCTGGAATCGGCCGCACCGAACCGCATCGGTTTCGACCTGCAGCGGATCATGCGTACGCGGTACCGCATCGACACCTTCCAGAAGACCTATTTCGTCATCGAAAGCTTCGAACAGCTGATGCAGGCCACATCGCCGGACTTCACCCCGATCTATGCCGCCGTGGCACAGCAGCCACACCTGCCGGCCGGCGATGTGCAGGCCGACGACCACGTGTTCCAGAAGGGCACCGGCGAAGGCTGGGCCGACGGCGGCGACGTCTGATCGTAGAGCCGGGCTCTGCCCGGCTGATGGTTCACCGCACAGCCGATCCGTAGAGCCGGGCTCTGCCCGGCTGAGGTTTACGGAGCAGCGGGGCAGAGCCCCGCTCTACACGGCATCAGCGGTCCGTCGGATAGGCCAGCAGCACGACAAGATCGTCGTCACCCCGCTGCTGCAGCGCATGCATGCTGCCGGCCCGGGTCAGCAATGCATGGCCGGCGCGCACCTCATACTGCTTGCCGTCCAGCACATACCAGCCTTCGCCACTGACGATGTAGTAGATCTCGTCCTTGTGCTGCGGATGCAGGCCGATGCCGGCGCCCTTGTGCAGCACGCGCTTGCGCAGCACGAACGGCAGGCCCTGCGCATCGGCGAAGAAGGGGTATGCGGTGGTCGGCCCGGCTCCTCCATGC
The DNA here is from genome assembly GCA_023423605.1 of Pseudomonadota bacterium. GTDB lineage: Bacteria > Pseudomonadota > Gammaproteobacteria > Xanthomonadales > Xanthomonadaceae > Stenotrophomonas. The sequence continues at coordinate 9,809 of JAFAFF010000049.1, read as the reverse complement.
GGACCCGGCTGCGCGCGGATGATCGCCTCCTCGTGGACCACCTGCGAGGACCGCGCAGGATCGATGCCCTGTCCAGCGCCGCCCTGCACGTCGCAGTCGATATCGCGCGCCAGGGCGGTCTTCAGCGCCGGCTGCAGCGCCGCCCAACCGCGCACCACCAGGCAGGCCACCGCGTTGGCGCCAGCGTGGCTGAAATGCGTGCCATCGGCCTTGCCTTGTTCGGGCACGAACAGGAAATACGGACGTGCACCCTGCTCGCCCAGCGCGCGGATCCAGCGGGTCGTGCTGTCGTTGAGATCGATCAGCGCGACCTGTTCGCGTGCGGCCAGCTGCTTCACCGCCTGTGTGTAGACGCCATGGGTATCCAGCAGTGCACCGAAGTCGTACAGCAGCCGCGCTGCCGGCGTCAGCAGGATTGGCATGGCGCCGTTGTCGCGCGCCACCTGCACATAGCGCATCAGCAGGCGCGGATAGTCGCTGGCCGGATCGGTGTAGCGCGAAGCATCTTCGAACTTCGCATCGTTGTGGCCGAACTGGATCAGCAGCACGTCGCCGCGCTGAAGTTCGCGTGCGATGGCATCCAGGCGTCCCTCGTCGATGAAGCTGCGCGCACTGCGCCCTCCCCTGGCGTGGTTGCGCACGACCCAGCGATCCGGGTCGAGGTAGCTGTGCAGCGCCTGGCCCCATCCCGCCTGCGGGGCCCGCTCCGGGCCGTACTCGGCGGCGGTGGAATCACCGGCAATGAATACACGTTGCGGCGCAGCGTGCGCGGTGGTGCACGACAGCAGCAACAGCAACAACAGCTTGCGCATGGCCAGGCCCCATGTAACGCCGGGCCCTGCCCGGCTGCCGCGTGAAAGCGGTGCGGACCCGGGCCCGCACCTGCCGTTCGTTGACCTTACCGCGCCAGCCAGCCGCCATCGACCGGCAACACCGCGCCGTTGATGTAGTCCGACGCCGACGAGGCCAGGAATACCGCCGCGCCGCCCAGATCGCCCGGGGTACCCCAGCGGCCGGCCGGGATGCGGTCCAGGATGGCCTTGTTGCGGTCTTCGTCGGCACGCAGGGCCGCAGTGTTGTCGGTCGCCATGTAGCCCGGTGCGATGGCATTGATGTTCACGCCCTTGCCGGCCCATTCGTTGGCCAGCAGGCGGGTGATGCCGGCGATGCCGCTCTTGCTGGCGGTGTACGACGGTACGCGGATGCCGCCCTGGAAGGACAGCATGGAGGCGATGTTGATGATCTTGCCGCGGCCCTGGGCGATGAAATGGCGCCCGGCGGCCTGGGAGATGAAGAACGCCGACTTGATGTTCACGTTCATCACGTCATCCCAGTCCTGCTCGCTGAAATCCACCGCATCGGCGCGACGGATCAGGCCGGCGTTGTTGACCAGGATGTCCAGACCACCGAGGCCTTCGAGGGTTTCGTTGACCACGCGCTGCACCGGCTCGATGCTGATCAGGTTGGCTTCGATGGCCAGGCAGCGGCGGCCCAGCGCGGTGATCTTTTCCACGGTTTCGGTCGGCGGGGCGATGCCGGCCACCGCGACATCGGCGCCAGCGGCCGCCAGCGCCAGTGCGATGCCCTGCCCCAGTCCTGTATTACCACCGGTTACCAGAGCGATCTTGCCTTCCAGGCTGAAGGGATTGGCCATTGCGGATGCGTTCCTTGTGGGTGCGTGTTGGAGGCCGCCGGCAACGCTGCCGACGGCACCGGGACGGCGTTACTTGAGCTGGCAGATGTCCAGCACGTGCATGTCGGTGTAATCCAGGTTTTCGCCGCCCATCGCCCAGATGAAGGCGTAGTTGCTGGTACCGGCGCCCATGTGGATGGACCACGGCGGCGACACCACCGCTTCGTTGTTCTGCATGACGATGTGGCGCTGCGCTTCCGGTTCTCCCATGAAGTGGTACACGCGGTCGTTGGCACCCAGGTCGAAGTAGAAATAGACCTCGCTGCGGCGATCGTGCAGATGCGGCGGCATGGTGTTCCAGACGCTGCCCGGCTTGAGCACGGTCAAGCCCAGCAGCAGCTGCGAGGACTGGCAGGTGGCCGGCACGATGTACTGGTAGATGGTGCGTTCGTTGCTGGTTTCCAGCGCACCACGATCCAGCGCCACGGCATCCTTGATCGACAGCTGCCTGGTTTCGAAGCGCGCATGCGCCGGGGTGGAAGCCAGGTAGAACTGGGCCGGCGTAGCGGCATCATCGGAGGCGAACACCACTTCTTCGCTGCCCATGGCCACGTACAGGCCATCCTTTGGGCCCAGCGTGTACACGGTACCGTCGACGGTGACGGTGCCGGTGCCGCTACCGACGTTGATCACGCCCAGCTCGCGGCGCTCCAGGAATGCATGGCCGGCAGCCGAAGCCGGCTCGGTCTGCTTCGGCAGCGACACCGGGCCGTTGACCGGGGCGGCACCGCCGAGCACGAAGCGCTCGTAGTGGGTGTATTTCAGGGTCACCGCATCGGCATTGAACAGGCCATCGAGCAGGTACAGGTCGCGCAGATCATCGTTGCTGGCACCCTTGATGGCATCGGGATGGGTGGCGTAATGGGTCTTGCAGTACATGGCGTCTCCAGAGCAGGGGGCGGGCCGACGGTTCGGCTCCGGCGCGATTTCAGGGCATTGTAGCGAGACAGGAAACCGGTGTCATTTTGCGCTGCGGGATGGAGGGAAGGCCTCTCAGTCACGACCAACGGTCGTGACCCACCGGTAACGGTCGTGACCCACCGGCGACGGGCGAGGCCACGCGACCCTGCGGCCGGTGGATCCCGACCGTTGGTCGGGATGCCTTCAATCCTCTGGCGGTTGGCAGGAATCGCGCACGATCAGGTGGGGCCGTACGCTGGCGATCTGCATCGCGGCCTGGCCTTCGGGCTGGATCAGCATGGCCGCTGCGGTGCGGCCGGTATCGCGGGTATGCCGGCGCACCGAGGTCAGGGGCGGCCACAGGCGCGATGCCAGCGGGCTGTCGTCGTAGCCGATGATGGACAGCTGGCGCGGAATGTTGATGCCGGCGCGCAGCGCCACCTTGTACACGCCTGCCGCCATTTCATCGTTGCCGGTGAAGATGGCGGTCGGCCGCTTCTTGCCCAGCAGCAGCTTCTCGGCCGCCGCCACGCCGGATTCGAAGGTGTAGCCGGCCTCGACGATGCGCTCTTTTGGCAGCTCGATGCCACGCCTGGCCAGTGCGTCGATGAAACCGGCGGTGCGTTCGTGGGCGGAGCGGTAAGCGCTGGGACCGGTGACCAGGGCGATATCGCGATGACCCAGCGACAGCAGGTAATCGGCTGCTTCGGCTGCGCCGTCGCGGTCGTGGGTAACCACCATCTGCGAGGTTTCATCCAGCGGCAGCGCGGCGATGCGGGTGAAACGGCAGCCGATCTCGTCCAGCGCATCAGCCAGTGCCTGGTCTTCCGAGGCACGCGGCACCAGGATCACGCCATGCAGCTTCTGCTGCTGCACGAAGCGGCACACGCCATCGATGTATCCCGGACTGCGGCTGTCGCAGGGGTGCACCACCAGTTCGAAACTGGAGCCGCGCAGGGCGTCCAGCGCGCCGTACTGCATGTCCACGATGTACTGCGCGGTCGGGTTGTCGTACACCATGCCGATCAGGAACGAACGCCGGAAGGCCAGGCCGCGGGCCAGCGGATCCGGCGTGTAGCCCACTTCGCGCATCAGCGCCTCGACCTTCTCACGCGTGTCCTTGCGTACCAGCGGCGAGTTGTTGATGATCCTGGAGACCGTCTTCTTCGACACGCCGGACAGCCGGGCGATGTCGTTGATGGTGGCGGCCTTGCCTTTGGCCAATGCCGGCGTTGCGGCATCGTTCTTGTTGCGCACTGACATGTCTTGAACCAGGTAAGTCCGGAGATTCTGACCGCTCGCTCAATCGAGTGCGCGGTAGCGGAAATTGCGGAAGGTCACGGCACCGTCGCCGGCGGCATAGATCGCCGGCTTCAGCGCGAGGAACCTGCCCGCCACATTGTGATGGTAACCGGACACTTCCATCTGAACCGGGTACTTCCGCCAGGTGTGGCCATCGGTGCTGGAGTGGAACGTCACGATGTGGTGGTTGTTGGTGACCCGCAGCCACAGCTTGCCACCTTTGCCGCCGGGCGGCAGCCGGGCAGGGCGTTCCTCGCCATAGCGATGCATGATGAATCGCTCGCCGTCGCTGCCCACGCCTACATACAGGCGGTCGCTGTAGAACAGCAGGGCACCGCCGACCGCACCGGGGGCGATATCCATCTCGACCTCGAACTGGTAGGCCGTGTCACCGGCGATGGCGGTCAGCGGCGAACTGTCGCGCGGGGTCTGGCCCTTGCCCTGCATCACCAGACCCTTGCCCGTGAAGCCCAGCCGCCGGTACTCATCCTGGGCCGGATTGAAGAACGACCATTGCGGGCCGAGCGCCTGGCCGCGGAAGTCATCGGACAGGGCCATGCCATGCGCGCCCACCGATTCACCGGAGGGCTTGCGCAGGGGCTGGCCGAGGTCGCCGCCCTTGGCCACGAACCAGCCATCTCCGGTCCATTCGATCGGCTCCAGAAGCGCTTGCCGGCCGAGCGTCCAGTAACCGTTCTCGTAGCCGTGGTACATCATCCACCAGCGTCCATCGGTGCCTTCGATCACCGTGGCATGGCCGCGCGACCACCACGGCTCGGCCGCCGAGCGCGTACGCGTGATCGGGTTGTTCGGCGCGTTCACCCATGGCCCATGGATGGAGCGCGAGCGGGCAGTGATCACCATGTGCCCGGTAGGCGGGCCGGCGGTGCCGCCCACCGCGGTGGTCATGTAGTACCAGCCGTCGCGGAAACTGATCTTCGGGCCTTCCTGGGCATAGGCCTCCACGTCCCAGCTTTCCGGATACTTCCAGCCATCGTAGACATGCTTCGGTTCGCCGGCCACGCTCAGCCCATCGTCGGCCAGCTGCACGTAATCGCCACCGCTGAGGAACAGGTACCGCTTGCCGTCCTCGCCGACCGCATGGCCCGGGTCGATGTACTTCCCCAGGCCGATATCGATCGGTTCGCTCCACGGTCCGCGGATGTCATCGGCCCAGACCACGAAGTTGCTGCGGGTATCACCGGTGCGTGCCGGGAAATAGATGTAGTAGCGCCTTTCATGCTTGACGATGTCCGGGGCCCAGATGGCACCGACGTTGCTGGTGATGGCATGGCCCAGCGGTTGCCAGTTCACCAGGTCGCGCGAATGCCAGATCGGCAGGCCGGGATAGGCATCGAACGAGGACAGGGTGAGGTAATAGTCGTCGCCGTCCTTCAGCACCGACGGGTCGGGACGGTCGCCGGCGAACACCGGATTGAGATAGGTGCCGTCGCCCAGGTCGGCCTGGCGCTGGTTCTCGATGCCACGCTTCCAGTGTGCTGCCGCGACAGGCTGGCCCGCTGCCGCAAGCGTGCCGGTGACCAGCAGGCCGCTGGCCAGCAGGATCTTCAGGATGTGCTGCAACTGCATCGTATTCCCTCCCGGAATCGAGGATGGATCATGCCGGGACAGGCCCGGCCCCTTGCGCGGATGCCCAGCGCTGCGTCACGCACGCAGCAGTTGCGGCAACCACAACGACAGGGCCGGGAAGAACGCCACGATCAGCAGCACGCCCAGCGCGACGAACCAGAACGGCCAGATGCTGCGCATGCTCTGGCCGACACTGATCTCGCCGATGGCGGTACCGATGAACAGCACCGAGCCCACCGGCGGTGTCACCAGGCCGAGGCCACCGGTCAGCACCAGCACCAGGCCGAAATGGATCGGATCGATGCCGTAGGCGCGCGCCACAGGCAGGAAGATCGGCGTGCAGATCAGGATCATCGGTGCAAGATCCATGAACGTGCCCAGCAACAGCAGCATCACCACGATCATCAACAGCACCATGAACTGGCTGTGCGCGAACGACTGCAGGAAATCCACCGCGGCGGTGGGCACCTGCAGGTAGGCCAGCAGCCAGCCGAACACCGCCGCGGTGGCGATCACGAACAGGATCACGCCGGTGCTGCGCGCGGCATGGATGACCGTATCCATGAATTCCCGCCAGCGCAGCTGCCGGTACAGCACGGTGGTCACCAGCAGGGCGTACACCACGGCGATGGCCGCGCTTTCCACGGCAGTGAAGATACCGGCGCGGATGCCGATGAAGATCAGCGCTACCAGGCCCAGGCCGGGCAGGGCGGAGACCATGCGCAGCAGCACCGTGCGCCAGCCTGGAAACACCTCCACGCCATAACCACGACGTCGCGCCACCACATAGCCGGTGAGCATGAGTGCCAGCGTCATCAGCAGCGCCGGCACGATGCCGGCCGCGAACAGATCGGCGATGGACAGGCCGCCCCCGGCGGCGGCGGAAAACAGGATCAGGTTGTGCGACGGCGGCACCAGCAGCGCCACCAGTGCGGCGGTGATGCTGACGTTGACCGCGAAGTCGCGGTCGTAGCCGCGCTTGACCATCTGCGGGATCATCGTGCCGCCCACCGCCGATACGTCGGCAATGGCCGAACCGGACACGCCACCGAAGAACAGCGAGGACAGGATCGACACCTGGCCCAGGCCGCCACGCATGCGGCCGACCAGCGAGGAAGCCAGTGCGATCAGGCGTTCGGAGATGCCGCCGCGCATCATGATTTCGCCGGCGAAGATGAACAGCGGAATGGCGATCAGCGATGCCGAGCCGGTACCGGCCGATATCTGCTGCACCAGCACGATGCTGGGGATGTCCAGGTAGAGCAGGGTGGCAAGCGCGGCGGCCGCCAGCGCGAAGGCCACCGGCACGCCCAGCAGCAGCAGGACCGCGAACACCAGGAAAAGAAGCGCGATACCCATGTTCAACGGTCTCCTTCGATGTCTTCGGCCACCACCAGCGGCCGGTGTACGCGCCATGCACGGTTGAGCGCGAACAGCACCATCAGCACGCCGCCGATGGCCAGCGGCAGGTAGTTGATGCTCTGCGGCAGGTTGGCGCCAGCGGCCTTGATGTCCATGCCATCGAGCAGCAGGACCGTCGCCCACGCCGCGATGAAGCCACCCAGCACGGCGATCACCAGCTGCACCAGGGTATCCACCGCGCGCCGCACGCCCTGGCCCATGTAGCCGGCGAGCAGGAAGAAGCCGAAATGGCGGTTGGTATGCACGCCACAGGCCGCCCCCAGGCTCATCGCCGTGCTCAGCAGCAGCAGCGTCACCGGTTCGGTCCAGCTGGGTGAATCGTTGATCACATAGCGGGCGAACACCTGCCAGCCCTGCACCACCACCAGGCCCAGCAGGGCCAGCACGGCGACATGGATGGCGAGGTCGGCAATGCGGTCCAGCAGTTGCTGTCCGCGGTGCGTTTCAACGTGGGCGAGGCCCGTCGTGGTATCGGTCATCACGGTTCCTCAGGCGAGATCGCGGATGCGACGGACCAGTGCGGTCAGTTCCGGATGGCGCAGGTATTCACGCACCAGCGGATCGGCCGCCTTGCGGAACGCCGCCAGGTCCACCTCATTGGTTTTCACTCCGTAGTCCGCCACCGCCTTGCGGGCGGCGTCTTCGGAGGCATCCCATTGCCGGCGCATCACGTCCACCGAAGCGCGCGCGGTCTCCAGCAGCAGTTGCCGGTCGGACGGCTGCAGCTGCTCGAAACGGCGGCGCGACATCAGCAGCACGTCCGGCGCATGCGAGTGGTTGCTCTGCGACCAGTAGTGAGCGGCCTCGAAATGACGACTGGAATGGAAGCTGCGCATGTTGTTCTCGGCGCCGTCGATCATGTGCGTTTCCATGCCGGAGAACGTGTCGCCCAGTGACATCGGCGTCGGATTGGCGCCGAACAGCCGCATCAGCTGGATGAAGATGTCCGAGGAGGCCACGCGCAGCTTCAGCCCATGCAGATCGCGTGGTTCGACGATCGGATGCTTGGTGTTGTAGAAGCAGCGCGCACCGGAGTCGTAGATCGCCAGGCCGACCAGGTCGCGGCCCTGGAAACCGCGCAGCACCGCATCGGCCACGCCGCCATCCAGCGCGCTGCGCATGTGCGCCACCGAATCGAACACATACGGCAGGCACAGCGCCTGGGTCAGCGGGAACGCATTGTTGAGCGCGCCGGAGTAGACCCGGGTGATGTCGATGGCACCGAAGCGGGCCATGTCGATCGCTTCGGATTCACGGCCCAGCTGCCCGGAATGGTATTGGCGCAGGCGCAGGCGGCCGCCGCTTTCACGTTCCAGGGTTTCACCGATCCACTTCACTGCGGTGACGGTGGGGTAGTCGGCCACGTGCACATCGGTGGCGGTCAGCAGGTGGCCGGCAGCCATCGCTTCGCTGGATCGACTGCAGCCGGCCAGCACGGGCGCGGCAAGCGCGCCGAAGCTGGTGGCCAGGAAGTTTCTGCGTGTGATCATCTGCGCCCTCCCGCGCGTGTCCACCGTGGGGCCGGCAATCAACCGGCCGGCACGGCCCTGCAGGCAATGTCTCCGAAGCCGGCGAACCGTACCAGCGCGGTCTGCCCTACGGTGATGTCATGGATGCCCGTGGCGTTGCCGGTGGCGATGAGATCTCCACGCTTGAGCGGACGGCCGCGCCTGGCCGAGCGGGACAGCGCGAAGGCAAACGCGGTGCGCAGGCCACCGGGCAACCGGTCCGCGCCGCCGGTGCCGGCCAGGACGCCTTCGATCTGCGTTTCCGCACGCAGCTCGCTGTCGTCGCGGCGGGTCCAGTCCGGGATCTCCGGGCCCAGCACCAGGCCGTTGTTGTTGCCGAAATCCGATATCACCACCCGCGGCCCGAGGATGTTGATCGTCGCCAGCGGACTGCTGGCCACCTCCACGCCGATGTACAGCCGTGCCGGCAGGGCTTCGGCCTGTTCCGGTGTCCAGTCCAGCTGGTCGACCGGTGCATCGTCCAGCAGCTCCAGCACGTATTCGGCTTCCACGGCGGCGAAGCCACCTTCGAACACGGCGATATCAACGGGTGTTCCACCGGTGGCATTTTCAAGCCGGCGCTTGAAGATCGGACCCAGCAGGCGATCATCGCCGGAGGCATCGCGGCGTTCGGCAGCGATGTAGCCGACCTTCCAGCCGACGATCTGGTCGTCCCACTGCTCGATGGCAAGATCCTGCACGCGGTAGGCATGGACCAGGTCGGCGGGGATGTCGCCTGGAAAGCCCGGCAGGGGTACGCCGGTGCGGCGCGCGCTGGTGAAGGCGCTGGCGATGGCCGCATCGTTGCCGGCCTGTACCGGTCCGGGCTGTCCGGCCGCTTGCGGTGGCAGGTCCGTTTTGCCGAGTTCGTTGCTCAAGGAGGCTCTCCCGTTGGCGTTGTTGCGCTGCGCATCGACAGCATCTGGATGACGTGTATATGGTAAACCGGTGTCATCTGGCAATGTGCAGTGCGTCAGAAGGCCGTGCGATGGTGATCCCGCCGTCCTCCCTCATTCTGCCTGGAGCCTTGCGCCACATGCGATTGCCTCTTTATCTGCTGGTCCTGTCCGTGCTCACGGCGCTGCTGCCGCCGTCCCTGGCCCATGCCCTGCAGCGCGCATCCGCATGGGAGCGGCCGGCGGTGGCCGATGCCGCAGGTGAACGCATCGCCCTGTGGCCGGCGGGCCGGGTACCGGGGGAGCAGGGCACCGCACGCGCGCCGCACGTCGTGGAGCGCGGCAGCGACCGGCACCGGCCGGATCGGTATGTGGACCAGGTGGATGCCCCCTGGCTGGTGGTACATGCCCCGGCACACCCGAATGGCCGCGCGCTGCTGGTGATTCCCGGCGGTGGCTACCAGCGGGTGGTGATCGACCGCGAAGGCAGCGAACTGG
>JAFAFF010000020.1 GCA_023423605.1 Pseudomonadota bacterium | reverse complement strand
ACAAGCTCGGTGGCGTGATCGTGATGTTCTCGGCCATCGCCATCCTGTTCCTGGTGCCCTGGCTGGACCGCGCGAAGGTCAAGTCGGTGCGCTACCGCGGCTGGATATCCAGGGTGATGCTGGGCGTGCTGGTGGTCTGCTTCGTCTGGCTGGGCGTGATCGGTTCCGGGCCGGGTACCGCCGTCTGGGAAACCTGGGTGGGTCGCGTGCTGACCTTCCTGTACTTCGCCTTCTTCATCACCATGCCGGTATGGACCAGCCTGGACAGGACCAAACCGGTGCCGGAAAGGGTGGTCACGCATGACTGAGCGCTGGATGGTCCGGTTGGCCCTTGCGGCCACGATGATGCTGGCAAGCGGCTTCGCACTGGCAGCCGAAGGCAGCGCCAAGCTGATGCAGGCGGGCAATGACCTCGGCGACCGCGCGTCGCTGCAGCGCGGTGCCCAGCTGTACATGAACTACTGTTCCAGCTGCCATGCGCTGAAATACCTGCGCTATTCGCGGATGGCCGCCGACCTCGGGCTGACCGAGGAAGAGGTGATGAACAACCTCAACTTCACCGGCGCGGCCATCGGCGATCCGGTACCGGTGGCCATGCCGGCGGACCAGGCCGAAAAATGGTTCGGCAAGATGCCGCCGGACCTGAGCCTGATATCGCGGGTGCGCGGGCCGGACTGGGTGTACACCTACCTCAAGTCCTTCTACCTGGACAGCAACCGGCCGCTGGGCTGGAACAACACGGTGTTCCCCAACGCCTCCATGCCCAATCCGCTGTGGCAGATGCAGGGCCTGCAGCATGCAGTGCTCGGCAAGCCGGAATCGGAAGGGTCGGATCCCCCGGTGCTGGCACTGGAAGTGCGTACGCCGGGCAGCGTGGATGCGGGTCAGTACGATCAGGCCGTCCGCGACATCACCAACTTCCTGGCCTATGCCGGCGAGCCTGCCGCGCTCAAGCGGCAGCAGCTGGGCGTATGGGTGGTGCTGTTCCTGGCGCTGCTTACGTTCCTGCTGTACCTGCTGAAGAAAGACTACTGGAAGGACGTGCATTGACGCATGGCGCCGGCCCCCGTCGCATGTTCGTCGGCAGGATTTCCCGTACCCATGGCCTATTGGCTTTTGTGATCGCCGGTTGCACACTCGGGGACGAGTCGACTGTCGGAAATGGTCCGGCAGCGCCGATGCGGCAGGCGGACTCCTGTCGTTGGAGAGCCTTTGATGGCGGCGAGCGTACGCATGCGTAATACCCTGACGCTGTTTTCCTCGAACGACGATGTACTCTGCCACCGCGTGCGCCTGGTCCTGGCGGCCAAGGGTGTCACGTACGATTTCGTTCCGGTGGACCCGCAGAATCCACCCGAAGACCTGATCGATCTCAATCCCTATCATTCAGTGCCCACGCTGGTCGAGCGCGAGCTGGTGCTGTATGCCGCATCGGTGGTCAGTGAATACCTGGACGAGCGCTATCCGCACCCGCCGCTGATGCCGGTGGATCCACTTTCGCGCGCGCGCATCCGTCTTGCCATGCTGCGCATCGAACATGACTGGGTGCCGCAGGTGCAGGCGATCCAGCTGGGCAACAAGAGCCAGGCCGAAAGCGGACGCAAGCGCCTGAAGGAACTGCTCACTGCGTCGCTGCCGTTGTTCAAGGCCAGCAAGTTCTTCCTCAATGGCGAGATGAGCCTGGCCGATTGCGCCATCGCGCCGATCATCTGGCGCCTGAAGGCGCTGGATGTCGCACTGCCGAAGGATGGCAAGCCGATCGAGGATTACGGCAATCGCATCTTCCGGCATCCTGGCTTCGTGCACAGCCTGACCGACCAGGAGCGCAAGCTGCGCGATCTGCCGGGCTGAGCCGGTTTCTTTTCCGAACCGATGGCGAACACCACGCATGCGTCCCGTGCCAGACACGGGTGCGTGCGCGTACACTTCACCCATGACTGAAGAATTCTTCCGGATGACCAGCCATCGCCCGTACCTGCTGCGTGCGCTGGTGGAATGGATCAACGACAACCAGCTCACCCCGCACGTGCTGGTGGATGCCGGCGTGCCCGGTGTCCAGGTACCGCCTTCGTCCATCAAGGATGGACGCGTGGTGCTCAACATCGCCGAGCGTGCGGTATCCCGGCTGATGATCGACAACGATTCGGTCAGCTTTTCCGCGCGTTTTTCCGGCGTGAGCTACCCGGTGCAGGTGCCTGTCAGCGCCGTGCTGGCCGTGTATGCACGCGAGACCGGGCAGGGCATGGCGCTGCCTGATGACGTGATCGGCGGTGAATCGCCGGAGAACGACGTTGCCCACGACGTGGAAGACGGCTCGACCCCGCCCGACGACACGCCGCCGGAGGGTTCACCCCCACGTCCCAGCGGCCGGCCGCAACTGCGTGTGGTGAAATGAAAGTAACCCCCCGAGGTGGATGAAGACCACCTCGGGGGGATGACGACCAACCCAAGGTGGGTAACGACCATCCCGGGATAGGTGAAGTCCAATCCAAGATGGTGATGACCAACCATAGATGGGTGAAGACCATCCCGGGTGGATGAGGACCATCCCAAGGTGGGTGACGACCGTTGGTCGTCACCGGCCTGCACGGCGGAATGCCAGTGACAAACCAGGCTTCCCCCAATGGCGGCATCAGACGTCCTGCACGTCGTCCACGTCCGGGCGGATGGCACTGATCCGCGCGGCGCCGGGACCGGTGAACGACACCAGTTCGTCGCCGCGCAACACCATCCGGCCCATGTGCCGGTCCATGCCATCGTACGAATACTCGAACTTGAAGGTGCGCTCGAAACAGAGCTTGCCGTCATCGCCGCGCGCCACCCGCAGGCCGATGGCGTGCACGCTCTGGTCGAGCCATTGCACATCCGCGGCGCGGCAGGCATTGCGGCCCAGCACACCGGCCCGTTCGGCCGCAGCGCGCGACGAATTCCAGAAGGCGTACGCGAGTGCGCCGGCAATCATCAACAGGATCAGGCTGGGCATGGCGGCGCGCTACAGGGAAAGGTAAGCACAAGATGGCGGTCGCTGGCGCGCAGATCAAGCCATGAACGTAATGGAACGCGCACCGGCGTAGGTCGCCGGGCGCTGCTGATCCGGCCTCTCTGGCATCAGCGTAGCGCGGGCTGCACGTTCGATGGCGCCGCGTCGCGCTCAGTGGGCACGCCCGGTTGCCCGGTGGGCGCGGGCATTGCCGCCGGTGCAGGCATCGCGGCGCCCGCCGTCAGTTTCAGCAACGCCGCCCAGTCCTGGCGGTTGAAGCTGCATTCGTCTTCACGCCCCGGCGTGCACATCGCGGCGATGCCGTCGCTTTCCGCGCTGCGTGCCGCGGGCAGTTCGATCCGCCCGGACCGGTCCAGTTTCAGCATGCGCATGGCCACGGTATTCATCACGTTGCCACCGACCAGGTAGAGCGTGTGGTCGCCGCCCATGTTGGCCGACACCACCACTTCGCAGTGGGATTTCCAGTGGCCCACCGAACCGTTGCCCAGCGCCTGCACCAGTCCGGCATGGCTGAGCGTTTCGCGGCGGTCGCGCAGGAAGCACAGCAGGTCACCCGGTGCGGGCTTCTCCGTTGCCGGATCCGTCAGCCGATAGGGCGAGCCACCGGTATACGCCTGGCGGATGTAATCGATATGGCGCGGGGATGCGTTGAAGCCGGGAACGCCCGCGCGCACCATCACCCAGGAGATGAAGGCGGCCGACCAGGGATTGTCGATCAGGAACGCACGGCAGTCGCTGTCGGTATAGCGCGAACCCAACGGTGCGATGCAGCTGCTGGCGCCAGGCAGGCTGCCCATCGCGTTCAACGTGCCACTTTCGCGCCAGTAGCCGGCGACCCGCTGCCAGGCAATCAGTCCATTGTCGGCAAGATGCTCGCTTTCCGCTTCGGTGACGGCCAGGCTGGCTGCGCGGCCCTCACGGTCGATGAAAGGGCGGTACCACAGGCGGTGCTCGTTGCAGGCCGTATCGCGGATGGACACTGCCAGTGGGCTCAGGCCGAAGCGGGGAGGAACATCGCAGGCTTCGGCGGCGGCCGCATCCAGCGACAGCGCGCACAGCGGCAGCAGGCAGGCAAGTGGCAACCGGCGCATGCGGTGCTCCGTCTCATGGGGTAGCTCCAGCCTCGCAGAATGCCGCGTGCCCGAACCGTGAAGGCACCGCCAACACGTAGAGCGGGGCTCTGCCCCGCTGCGCGACAATCCTTCAGCCGGGCAGAGCCCGGCTCTACTCTCCGCTGCGGCGCAATGCATCAGGGCCCGGCCCCCCTCTGTCCCTGCCGGCCAGGTCACCCGCGCAGGGCGCGGATCGCCGGTTCCACCTGCGCCTGCCGGCCCAGCGCATCGCCCGCCTGTTGCAACGCATCGGCCAGCACCGCCGCATCGTCGTCGCGCAACGTTGCATGGCCAACCTTGCGGCCCTCGCGTGGGTGCTTGCCGTAGTCATGCCAGTGGCCGCTGGCCTGTGCCAGTACCGGGGCCGGATCAGGCATCGCACCAATCCAGTTCAACATGCAGGCATGGCCCAGCATGCGCGTGTCGCCCAGCGGCAGGCCCAGCACCGCGCGCAGGTGATTCTCGAACTGCGAGGTCTCGCTGCCTTCGATGGTCCAGTGGCCGGAATTGTGCACGCGTGGCGCCATCTCGTTGGCCAGCAGCTCGCCATCGCGACAGAACAGCTCCAGCGCGAACACACCGACATACTGCAGGTGCTCGGCCAGCCGGCGCGCATAGCCCACCGCCGCCTCCTGTTCGGCCGCCGACAGCACCGCCGGGGCCACGCTCGCCGAGAGCACGCCATCCACATGCCAGTTGCCGGTTACCGGCCACGCACGGAACTCGCCATCGCGCCCGCGCACGGCAATGACGCTGACCTCGCGCTGGAACGCGACGAAGCCTTCCAGGATCAACCCGGTACGCTCCACCTGATCGCCCAGAGCCTGCCATGCGGCATCGATATCGGCATCGCTGCGCAGCCGGAACTGGCCCTTGCCGTCATATCCCAGGCGTCGCGTCTTGAGGATGCATGGCAGGCCGAATTCGGCGGCCTTCGCTGCCAGTTCGTCACGGCTGCGGATGTCGGCGAAGGCCGGCAGCGGGATGCCCAGCTGCTGGAACAGGGTCTTCTCGCTCAGCCGGTCCTGTGCCACCGCCAGGGCAGACGGCGGCGGATATACCGGCACGCGTGCGGCCAGCCACTGCGCGCTGTCGGCCGGTACGTTCTCGAAATCGAAGGTCACCACATCGACCCGGGCAGCAAAGTCCGCCAGCGCCTGGCGGTCATCGAACGCACCGACGGTCAGTGGCGCCAGCGGTGCACCACACGCATCGGCGGCAGGATCGAACAGTTCAAAACGCAGGCCCAGCGGTGCACCCGCCAGGACCATCATGCGGGCGAGCTGGCCGCCCCCCAGGATACCGACCGTCTTCGTGCTCATTGACGCGGATCGTCGTGGGCCATCACGTCTTCAGTCTGGCGCGTGCGGAAGGCATCCAGCGCCTGGCCGATCGCCGGCTGGTCGCTGGCCAGCATGGCCGCTGCGAACAGTGCGGCATTGGAAGCCCCCGCATTGCCGATGGCGAAGGTGGCCACCGGAACGCCGGCCGGCATCTGCACGATGGACAGCAGCGAATCCATGCCGTTGAGCGCCTTGGACTGCACGGGCACGCCCAGCACCGGCACGGCGGTCTTGGCGGCAATCATGCCCGGCAGGTGCGCTGCACCGCCGGCGCCGGCGATGATGGCACGCAGCCCGCGTGCGCCGGCCTGTTCTGCATATGAAAACAGGACATCGGGTGTGCGGTGCGCCGATACCACCTTCACTTCGAACGGAACGCCCAGCGCGTCGAGCTTCTGGGCAGCGTGCTGCATGGTCTCCCAGTCGGAACGGGAACCCATGATGATGCCGACGAGCGGCGTGGATTGGTTGAGGGTCATTGGCCGTCACCTGCCTTAAAGACGTATTCTAGCCATCTTCCACGCAAGACAAAGAATCATGGACCGCAAGCTGCTCGATCTGCTGGTATCGCCCGACACCCGCCAGCCTCTTTCCCTGCTGGACGCCAAGGGGCTGGAAGTGCTCAATCGAGCCATCGAAGCCGGCACGGTGAACAAGGCCGATGGCAATCCGCTGGCCCAGCCGCTGCGCCAGGCGCTGGTCACCCGCGACCGCCGGCAGGTCTTCCGGCTGGATGACGGCATTCCGGTGCTGCTGGCCGAAGAGGCCATCCCCACCGCACAGATCACCGATTTCCCGGCAGCATGACCGGCTCGTCGGTGCCGGCTCCGGATGCGGCGGCAGTGGCCGGCGATGTCGCCCGCGCGCTGGCTGAGGATATCGGTAGCGGTGATGTCACCGCCGCGTTGTTGCCGGAGACGGCGGACTGCGCCTACCTGCTGTGCAAGCAGGAGGCGGTCATCGCCGGCCAGCCATGGTTCGATGCCACCCACCGTGCGCTCGATCCGGACGTGCGCATCCAATGGAACGTGGCCGATGGCGAGCGCGTTGCCGCCGGAACCGTGCTTGCGCTGCTGCAGGGCCGCAGCCGTGCGCTGGTGAGCGCCGAGCGCACGTCGCTGAATTTCCTGCAGACGTTGTCCGGTACCGCCACGACCACCGCCGCGTACGTGTATGCAGTGGCGGGAACCGCGACACGCATCCTGGATACCCGCAAGACCCTGCCTGGCCTGCGTGCCGCGCAGAAATACGCGGTGCGCTGCGGAGGCGGGGAAAATCACCGGCTTGGCCTGTACGACACGGTGATGTTGAAGGAAAACCACATCCGCGCCGCCGGGTCGCTCGCCGCAGCGGTGGCCGCAGCACGGGCCATGTGGCGCGGGTTGCCACTGGTGGTGGAGGTCGAGGACCTGGGGCAGCTGGAAGAGGCATTGCAGGCCGGATGCGAGCGCATCCTGCTGGATGACTTCGATGCGCGGTCGCGCCGCGAAGCCGTGCGGATCACCGCGGGACGCATTCCGCTGGAAGTATCCGGCAGTGTCGGCCTGGAAGGGCTGCGGGCCATCGCCGAAGATGGCGTGGACTGCATATCCATCGGCGGCCTGACCAAGCACGTGCAGGCCATTGACCTGTCATTGAAGCTGGGCCCGCCCCCCGCCTGACCAATGCCCAATGTAGAGCCGGGCTCTGCCCGGCTGGGACATCACCGCGCAGCGGGGCAGAACCCCGCTCTACATGGCTGGGGCTTCACCGTGCAGCGGTGTAGAGCCGGGCTCTGCCCGGCTGAAGTGTCACCGCGCAGCGGGGCAGAGCCCCGCTCTACACGGCGGATGGGATACGTGCAGGCGTCAGCCCTGCAGCTGGCTCGCAGCGAACTCCCAGTTCACCATCTGCCACCACGCTTCCAGATACCGCGCGCGGTCGTTCTGGTAATCCAGGTAATAGGCGTGTTCCCACAGGTTGCAGCCCAGCAGCGGTGTGCTGCTGCCAGTCAATGGTGTGCCCGCATTGCGCGTCACCAGGATGGCCAGGCTGCCATCGGGATGCTGCACCAGCCATGCCCAGCCGGAGCCGAACAGACCCAACGCGGCATCGTTGAATGCCTGCCTAAGCTGGGCGGTATCGCCAAAGCGCCGCTTGACCAGGTCGGCCAGCCGGCCCTGCGGTTCGCCACCGCCCCGCGGGCGCAGGCACTGCCATTGGAACTGCAGGTTCCAGGCCTGGGCGGCGGCCTCGAACACGCTGCCCTGCGCTTCGCGCAGCACCTGTTCCAATGGGGCCTGTTCGCGCTCGGTTCCCGCCATGTGCGCGTTTACCGCATCCAGACAGGCACGCTGGTGCTGCCCATGCTGCAGCAGGACCGCCCGTTCGGACAGGTGCGGTTGCAGCGCGGCAGGCGGGTAGGGCAGGGCGGCAGGTTCGATGGGCATGCGATCAGGATGACAGGTGGGCGCCGTGGCAGGTTCCATCGGCATACAATGACGGTTACCGTGGTGAAGTCTAGCCGACCGGCGCGGTCGGGTTCTTCCAGCAGGAGGCAGTGTGGTTGTGGCAGTGATGCAGCAGATCCAGGCCGAGGTCGACCGTTACCCGCTCGTGCTGTACATGAAGGGCACGCCGCAGTACCCCATGTGCGGCTTTTCCAGCCGTGCCGTACAGGCATTGATGGCGGCCGGCGCCGTTTCGCTGCGCACCATCAACGTGCTGGAGGAGCCGGAAATACGCGCGAACCTTCCGCGGTTCTCGAACCTGCCCACGTTCCCGCAGCTGTTCATGCATGGTGAGCTGATCGGTGGCTGCGACATCATCATGGAGCTGTTCGAATCCGGCGAGCTCAAGCGCATCGTCGAAGAAGCCTCCGTCGCATGAGTGCCCGTCCGTCGCCTGTTCCCGAGGACCAGGTGCTGGATGGCCGGGTGATCCTCATCGTCGGCGCAGGGGGCGGCCTGGGCAGCGCTGCGGCGGTGGCCTGCGCCCGTGCCGGGGCCACCGTGGTGCTGCTGGGCCGCAAGCCGCGCCGGCTGGACCGTGTCTACCAGGACGTGCAGGCGGTGGGGCCAGAGCCGCTGCTTTATCCGATGGACCTGGAAGGAGCCAGCCCGGACGACTTCGCCGAGCTGGCCGCACGCCTGCACAGCGAGCTGGGCAGGCTGGATGGCGTGCTGGTCTGCGCGGCCGATTTCCCCGGCCTGACGCCGTTCGCGCTTGCCGATCCGGCGGCGTTCGCTCGTTCGCTGCATGTGACCCTCACCGCCCCGGCATGGTTGCTGCAGGCCTGCCTGCCACTGCTGCGCCAGCAGCCGGATGCCGCCATCGTATTGTGCGTGGACGATCCGGCGCGGGTAGGGGCCGCGTACTGGGGCGGTTACGGGGCCGCTCAGCATGGACTGCGCGGCCTGTTGGCCAGCCTGCACGGTGAGCTGCAGGGTACGCCGGTGCGGGTGGCGGGGCTGCAGCCCGGGCCGATGCGTACTGCCCTCAGGGCACGGGCCTGGTCGCTGGACCAGGACGAGGCCGCCCAAGGCCCGGAAACCGCGGCGGCGGCGGCGGTGCGGCTGTTGGCGTCAGAAGGCTTGACATGGCGGGGGCAGGTGCTGGCGGTGGAATCGCTCCAGGGGCAAATGGCTGGATAGTGGCGTCATCACCCTGTTGATGTGAAGGTCGCGTCAAGGTGCCGTTGCGATGGCGTGCCTTTTGTCGCACTACCGTCACAATCAGATCGTACCGTGTTAATCTATTGTTAACCGTTGCGGCGCCCGCCGTTCACGGTCGGGAACCCCAGATAAATTTCCGTCCAGCCGCCCGCAAGGCTGTACGGATGCGTTTTTTCCGCCATCGCCAACTCCCATCGAGGCTACCCTAGATGAACCACCCACTCCGGATGTCCAAGCTCACCCTTGGTCTCGTGGCCGCACTTGCCGCTGCCCCCGCCTTTGCCCAGAGCACTTCTGCTGGTCTCGGCGGCCAGGTCACGTCCAACGCAGGTACGCCTGTCGTCGGCGCCGAAGTCACCATCACCCACACCGAATCGGGCACCGTATCACGTGCGACCACCGATGCGTCGGGTCGTTACGTTGCGCGCGGCCTGCGCGTCGGCGGACCGTACACCGTCACCATCACCAAGCCGGGTGAGGGCACCAAGACTGAAGATGGCGTTTTCCTGAGCCTGAACCAGGTGGGCACCGTCAACGCGGCGCTGACCGGCGACATCAAGTCGCTGGACGGCGTGACCGTCATGGCGGCCGGCCCGAGCGTGTTCAGTTCGGAAACCAAGGGCATCGGCACCTCGGTCGATGGCCGCAAGCTGGAGCTGGCGCCGAAGGGCAGCCGCTCGCTCGATGACGTTGCCCGTCTCGACCCGCGCGTCACCGTGACCGACCAAGCGACCGGTGCCATCTCCGTGGCCGGCGTCAACAACCGTTACAACAGCATCTCCGTCGATGGCCTGTCGCAGGGCGACCCGTTCGGCCTGAACGCCAACGGCATGCCGTACACCGGTTCGCCGATCTCGGTGGACACCATCGCCGCGTACGACATCAACGTCAGCGATTTCGACGTGTCGCAGGACGTGGTCGGTGCGGCCGTCAACGCCGTCACCAAGTCCGGTACCAACGAATTCCACGGTTCGGCGTACTACGTGTACAAGAAAGCCGACAGCATGGTCGGTTCGCGTGATGGCGAGGACTACGATGCGTTCGGCAAGGACACCACCAAGGGCTTCACCCTCGGCGGCCCGATCCTGAAGGATCGCCTGTTTTTCTTCGGTTCGTACGAAGAACAGGAAATCACCGATTTCGGCGGCGCGGCATCTTCGGATGGCTTCAGCACCGGCGCGGTGACCCAGGACGAGATCAACCAGGTCATCGATATCGCCAAGAGCCGCTACGGCATCGACGCGGGTACCTATGGTGCGTCCGGTGGCGTCAACCTGACCAACAAGCGCTACCTGGGCAAGATCGACTGGAACATCAGCGACTCCCACCGCGCCAGCCTGACCTATCAGCAGACCGAAGAAACGCTGCCGCAGCCGTATGACAGCAATTCCAATTCGATCATCCTGACCAGCCGCTGGTTCACCAAGGCCAGCGAGACCAAGAACACCTCGCTGCAGCTGTTCAGCGACTGGTCCGACAACTTCACCACCGAAGCCAAGGTCAGCTATCAGAAGTTCTCGCAGATCTCGGGCGCCTCGCAGGATCTGCCGGCCATCAACGTCGGCGTGGCCAGCACCGTTGCGGGCTCGACCAACGGCGTGCGTTTCGGTGAGGACCGCAACCGCCACGAGAACGCGATCGACACCAAGAAGCTGACCGCGTCGTTCTTCGGTACCTACTATGCTGGCGACCACACCATCAAGGGTGGTGTCGATTACCAGAACACCGAGGCCTACAACATGTACGGCCGCGACCTGCATGGTGTCTACTCGTTCGACAGCATCCAGGACTTCGCCGACGGCAACTACTACCGTTATGACGTGCGTCGCCCGGTCGGCGGCTTCACCGAAGACGATACCGCTGCGCAGATCGAGTTCAGCCAGATCAGCCCGTTCATCCAGGATACCTGGCAGGTCAACAACAACCTGTCGGTCACCTATGGCCTGCGCATGAACGTGCCGAAGGCGAAGAAGGCGCCGCCGACCAAGCCGGGCTTCGAGGAAACCTTCGGCTTCCGCAATGACTACAAGCTCGGCAGCAGCAACAAGGTCATCATGCCGCGCTTCGCCTTCAACTACGCGTTCGACACCGAGCGTTACTCGCAGCTGCGTGGCGGCGCGGGCCTGTTCCAGTCGGTCCCGCCGTTCGTGTGGCTGGCCAATCCGTACCAGAACAACGGCGTAGCCGCCGGTACCTTCTGCGCTACGCGTGCTGATGTCAGCATCCGTGGCTGCCAGCAGAATATCGGCAACCAGTACGCCTTCAGTCCGGATCCGTACAACCAGCCGTTCCCGGCAGGTGCCAGTGCGCCGACGAACGCGCAGATGGATACCATCGATCCGGACTTCAAGCTGCCGTCGGTCTACAAGTTCACCCTGGGCTACGATCACGAGCTGCCGTGGATGGGCATGGTCGGCACGGTCGAACTGCTGCACCTGAAGAACAAGGATGCGGTGTTCTACAACGCGCTGAACATCGGCACGCCGCAGGGCCAGCTGTTCGACGGTCGCGACAGCTACTGGGTTACTCCGGGTGGCACCAAGAATGCTGGCGCTGTCCTGGGCTATGACACCCGTTCGACCTACCTGACCAACAGCGACAAGGGCTCGTCCACCGCAGTGACCTTCTCGCTGGACAAGCCGATGGCCAACGGCTGGTACGGCAACCTGGCGTACACCTACACCAAGGCTACGGAAGTGGGTTCGGACACCAGCTCGCAGGCGTGGTCCAGCTACCAGTATGTGTCGCGCCTCAATCCGAACGAGGAAATCGCTGGCCGTTCGACCCGTGAAATCCGCAACTCGATCAAGCTGTCGCTGGGTTGGGAGCATGCGTTCTTCGGTGACTACAAGACCAGCGTCACCGGTTTCTACAACGGGCATGATGGTCTGCCGTACACCTGGATCGTCGATGGCGATCTCAACGGCGACGGTATTTTCCAGGATCCGGCGTACATTCCGCTGATGAACGACCCGAATGTGGTCTTCGTCAATGGCCGCAACGGTGCCGCTTCGGCTGACCAGATCGCGGCCTTCCAGGCCCGTATCGATGCCGATCCGTACTTGGCGGCACGTCGTGGTGGCGTGGCTGACCGCAATGGTGCGCGCAATCCGTGGGTCAACCAGCTGGATATCGCCATCCAGCAGGAACTGCCGGGCTTCTTCAAGGAGCACAAGTCGATCCTGCGTCTGGATATCTACAACT
The DNA here is from genome assembly GCA_023423605.1 of Pseudomonadota bacterium. GTDB lineage: Bacteria > Pseudomonadota > Gammaproteobacteria > Xanthomonadales > Xanthomonadaceae > Stenotrophomonas. The sequence goes on along the minus strand of JAFAFF010000020.1, from coordinate 8,567 downwards.
TCCTGAACATGCTGGACAAGGACTGGGGCAACACCCGCAACGTGGGTGGCTTCGACACGCGTTACCTGACCGGGGCCACCGTCACGGGCGATGGCAAGTACCAGTACGACCTGTCCAAGGCTTCGCCGCAGCCGCTGGAAACCTACGACTTCAGCTCGGGCTATCCGTCCCGCGTGGTGTCGCGCTGGTCGGCCATGCTGACCCTGCGTTACGAGTTCTGATCCACCCGGAACTGAAGTGCTGAACAGGACGGCCGGGGAAACCCGGCCGTCCTTGTTTGATTCATGTGCCGGGCTTGTGGAGTCCGCCCGTCACGCGTAGCATCGCTTCCCGTACGCGGCCAGAGCCGCTGCCGCGACCCTCGGGACGCCGGCGACACCTATCCAACGGTCGGGTTTCCCGGCCGTTTTGCTTTTTAAGGGGGCGGCGCTACAGTCGGAAACCTTGAGGAAAGCGAAGTGGATATGACGATCATTGAAAAGCCGGCGCGGACGCTGCCGGTGCAGGACGCGCGGATCTACCCGCGTGGTGGGCTGGATGTGCTGTCGCGGGCGGAGGTAGCGCGCCTACGCGATGCCTCCGGTGGTGGCATGCATGAGCTGCTGCGGCGCTGCGCGCTGGCGGTGCTGACCAGCGGCAGCGCATCGGACGATCCGCGCGCCGCACGCGATCTGTACCCCGATTTCGATATCCAGGTGGCGCAGCAGGACCGTGGCGTGCGCATCGACCTGGCCAACGCACCGGCGATGGCCTTCGTGGATGGCGAGATCATCCGCGGCGTCGCCGAACTGCTGTTCGCCGTGGTGCGCGACCTGGCCTACATGGCCATCGAAATGGGTCCGGCCTACGCGGCCGAACTGGAAACCTCCGAAGGCATCACCAACGCCGTGTTCGGGCTGCTGCGCAACGCACGCATCCTCAACCCGGGCGATCCCAACCTGGTGGTGTGCTGGGGCGGCCACTCCATCGGTCGCGACGAATACCTGTACACCAAGCAGGTGGGCTACGAGCTGGGCCTGCGCGGCCTGGACATCTGCACCGGTTGCGGCCCGGGCGCGATGAAGGGGCCGATGAAGGGCGCCACCATCGCCCATGCCAAGCAGCGCAGGACCGTAACACGCTATATCGGCCTGACCGAGCCGGGCATCATCGCCGCCGAGTCGCCGAATCCGATCGTCAACCACCTGGTCATCACCCCGGACATCGAAAAGCGCCTGGAAGCGTTCGTGCGCATCGGCCACGGCATCATCGTGTTCGCCGGTGGCGTGGGCACCGCAGAGGAAATTCTGTACCTGCTTGGCATTCTGCTGCGCGAGGAGAACAAGGACCTGCCGTTCCCGCTGATCCTGACCGGCCCCACCGTGGCGGCGCCTTATTTCGAGCAGATCGATCGCTTCATCCGCCTCACGCTGGGCGATGCGGCGGCCGAGCGCTACCAGATCATCATCGGCGATCCGACCGCCGTGGCCAGGACGATGTCGGCCGGCATCAAGCAGGTGCGCGAATACCGCCTGGCGCAGAAGGACTCGTTCTTCTTCAACTGGTCCATCGACATTCCGTGGGAATTCCAGCAGCCGTTCGTGCCCACGCACGAAGCCATGGCCGCCCTGGACCTGCACCATGGGCGCCCGCCGCATGCGCTGGCGGCGGACCTGCGTCGTGCGTTCTCCGGCATCGTCGCCGGCAACGTCAAGGAAGACGGCATGCGCCGCATCGAGGAGTTCGGTCCGTTCCAGATCCATGGCGACGCGGACATGATGCAGGCACTGGATGGGCTGCTGCGCGCGTTCGTGGACCAGCGCCGCATGAAGATCTCCGGGGAATACAAGCCCTGCTACCAGGTGCTTGCGTAACCCTGCGGCAGGCCGGTGCCGGCCGTTGGCCGTTACCTTGCCGTCCGGGGCAGTGAAGGGGGCCTGGCCATGGGTTTCGGGACATCTTCGTCGCCGCGCGCCGATCTTTTGACGCCTGTCACCCGGGAATGACCGTTCGTCCTGCCGCTGCTTGCCGGACGGGCGGCGTCGGGGCATCGTGGCGGCCATCACGCTGGGGAGCGTTCCATGTCATTGCGCCGGGCCAACGGCTTCACTCTGCTCGAACTGATGGTCACCATCGCCGTGCTGGCGATCCTGGCCGGCATCGCGTATCCGAGCTTCCAGGCCACCCTCCGCTCGAACCGGATGGCGACCACGTCCAATGAGCTGATCGCCGCCCTGTCGCTGGCCCGCTCCGAAGCCGTCAAGAACACGCGCGGTGCCGCAGTGTGTGCCTCGCTGGACGGCACTGGCTGCGATGGCGATGCCTGGTCGAACGGCTGGATGGTATGGGCCGATACCAACGGCGACGGCGAATTCGACAGTACCGAAACGGTGCTGCGTTTTTCCGAGGGCCGTCCGGATATCGAGGGCGCCAGCGACCCGGAGCTGACCGTGGCGTTCGATGGACGTGGCCGGAACCGCGCTGCGGCCGCACAGGACATCACCCTGCGGCCGGACGAATGCGGCAAGCAGGATCTGCAGCGAAGGCTGACCATCTCACCGACCGGACAGGTCCGGTTGCACAAGGAAGCATGCGCATGATGCGTGCCATCCACGCCCGTCGCCGCCAGCAGGGCGGCTTCAGCCTGATCGAAGTGCTGATCGCGATCCTGGTACTGGGCTTCGGCCTGCTGGGGTTTGCGTTGCTGCAGACGATGAACGTGCGGTACGTGCAGAGCGCGAACTACCGTACCCAGGCCACCAATCTCAGCTACGAACTGCTCGACCAGATCCGTATGAACCGTGTCGCCGCGACACTGTATGCAGGTACCTACCAGGCCAGCGTCGCCAAGGAGGACTGCACCTCGCCGACCGGCCAGAACATCACCCAGCAAGTGTTCATGACCGATTGGCGGTGCCGGCTGGGCAAGGCGCTGGGCGAAAATGCCACGGCAACGGTGGTGCGCAACGGTTCGGAGATCACCGTCAACGTCACCTGGGGCGATGAGCGCTGGAACCCGGAAGCGGAAGACACCACCTTCACCGCGAGGACCATCCTGTGAGCCGCCCGCTATCCAAGATCCGGCGGATGGCCGGCCTGTCGCTGATCGAGCTGATGATCGCCATGGTCATCGGCCTGATCGTCATGCTGGGAGTCATCCAGGTGTTCGCCGCCTCGCGCGCGGCCTACCAGCTGTCCGAAGGCCTGGCCCGCGTGCAGGAAAACAGCCGCTTCGCGATGGATTCGCTGCAGCGCGAACTGCGCATGGCCGGCCATTTCGGCTGCGTCAACGACCAGGCGCATACGTTGCAGTCACCCGGTTCGCTGAACTCCACGCTGGATGGCGCCAACCAACCCGTGCTGGATTTCACCCGTTCCATCCAGGGCTTCGAAGCTACCGATACCGGACCGGGCACATCGGTGACCATCGCCACCACACCTGCGACCGGGGGAACGGCGTATACCCCGGCACTGCCGGATGTGATCGCCAACGCGACCAGTAACCGGGTGGACGGCAGCGACATGGTTTCCCTGCGTTATCTGATGCCTGATGGCGTGCCGGTAACCTCCATCACCGATGCCCCGGATACACCGACGTTCCATTTCGACGGAACGCGTTTTGACGTGCTGCGCAGCGGCGTCGAGGACCCCGGCCTGTTCGCCGTGGCCGACTGCCTGTCCGTCACCACGTTCCAGGCCAATGCGGTGGATGCTGCCGGTGGGCGGATTGCCTTCTATACCGGCAAGCTCAATGGCGACCGCTCCTTCACCAGCCTGTACACCACCGGGCAGGCGATGCTGCATCGTGCGGAGAGCGCGGTCTACTACGTGGGACGCGACGCCGATACCGGCGGCACCTCCCTGTACAGGGTGCGTTTTTCGGCCAAGCCCAGTGGTGATCTGGTCGCCAGCGCTCCGGAGGCGCTGGTAGAGGGCGTGGAGAACATGCAGCTGCTGTACGGCCAGGACCGTGCGCTGTCCACCACGGCACCGACCGGCTATATCGACAGGCAGGGCACGGCCACATCGGTGCTGGCCTCCGTGCCTGCCGATGACGCGCTCGCATGGCGGCGCGTCGGCGCCGTACAGCTGGGCCTGTTGATGTCCAGCCCGGACCCGGCCGCCGCACGCCAGGCATCAGGTTCGGCCGAACTGAATGCACTGGGCGTGACCTTCACCGCGCCGAGCGATGGGCGCATGCGCGCGGTCTACCAGACCACCATCGCCCTTCGTAACCGCCTGTATGGCAACTGAGGTGTCCATGTCCCTGCGGATGCTCCGCCGCCCGCCATCCCGCCATGCACAACGTGGCGCGGTGCTGTATGTCGCCCTGATCATGCTGATCCTGCTTGCGCTCATCGGTATCGCCGGCATGCAGGTCACCGGCATGCAGGAACGCATGGCGGCCAACTATTTCCGTACCAACCAGGCGTTCCAGAACGCCGAGGCGGATGCGCGGCAGATCGAGAACGACATCGAGGCGGGTATCTCCGGCGGCGACGTATTCGTGGCCGACCAGGAGGAGTGCAGCCCCACCTACGACCCACTGACGTGGGCCGACGGCGTCAGCACCGCTACGGCGAACTACACGCGGCGCGTCGACAAATGCTTCGCCGCGTCCAGCCGCCGCGTTGGCGAGCGCCAGAACGAAGAAACCGGAAACATCTACCAGGTCACGGCCCTTGCCAGTGACGATCCCGCCAACGCTTCGGCCAGTGCCGTCATCGACACGGTTTTCATCCCATGACTTCCCAGCGTCGCTTTCTCCGAATGACTCCTGCCACCTGGCTGCGTGCAGGCGCGGCCACCGCGGTACTGGCGGGCGTGGTCGCGCTGGTGGTTCCGCTGCGTGCGGCCATCGGCGACTACGACATCGCACAGGAGCCGCTGTACACCAAGCAGAGCCAGCCGCCGCTGATGATGATGGTGATGTCGCGCGATGAGCAGCTGTTCAACAAGGCCTACAGCGATTACAGCGACCTGGATGAGGATGGTGTGCTCGATACCACCTACCTGGACAAGTTCGAATACGGTGGGTATTTCGATTCCAAGCTGTGCTATGCCTCATCCGGCACCGGTACCGGCGGCAAATTCAAGGCCTCCAAGCAGGCCGGCGGTGCCAACGGGCACACCTGCAACGGCGACTGGTCCGGCAACTTCCTCAACTGGGTCACCATGAGCCGACTGGACGTGGTGCGCAGCGTGCTCTATGGCGGCCAACGCGTCACCGATGGCGACACGACGGTCATCGAGCGCGCGCAGATTCCCAGCGATCTGCATGCCTGGGTAAAGGTATACAGCGGTTCGGACATCAACGATTTCACGCCGTTGACGGGAACGCAGTCGTTCTGCAACGCGACGGTTGCATCCGGTGGCATGCCGCTGATGCGCGTGGCGGGCGGCAACTGGTCCGAATGGGCTTCGACGGCGAGCGTGCAGTGCGGCGTGAACCGCAACAGCGATACTCCGGCTTCGGCAACCAATTACACGGTCCGTGTGGAAGTGTGCGCATCGGGCACCAACGCCGTACGCGAGAGCTTCTGCCGCAAATACAACAACGGCACCACAGACCGGTACAAGCCTGCTGGCCTGCTGCAGACCTATGGTGAAAGCGGTCGCCTGCGCTTCGGACTGGTTTCCGGTACCTATTCCAAGCCACGCGATGGCGGTGTGCTCCGCCGCAACATCGGCAAGATCGCCGGCAATGGCTCTACCTTCTGTGCGGCAGGCGATGAGATCGATCTGTCCACGGGGCAGTTCTGTTATCTGAAGGACGGCGCGACCAGGAACGGAGAAGGCGTGATCAACACCATCTCCACCTTCAAGATCGACAAGTGGAACTGGAGCAACAACTGGACCGACTGCAACGCCTACAGCATCCTCAACCGTCGAGGCAATGGCAATAATGCGGACCGCGCCCTGGATGACCCGGGTACCGGCTCGCAGAAGTGCAGTGCATGGGGTAATCCGCTGGCGGAAATGTATGCCGAAGCGTTGCGGTATGTGACCCACGGCAGCAAGACGACGTCGTACAACGACGGCACGGACTTGGATGGCCTGCCCACCGGCGTGACCTGGCAGGACCCCTATCGTCTGCCGGAAGACGGCGGCAACTCCTACTGCGCCAGTTGCAACATCCTGGTCATGTCTTCGGGCCTGCCGTCGTTCGACAGCGACAACATCGGCAGCGTGGTCAACCTGGCGTCGGCCACCAGCGCTACCGATGCCATCGGTACGGCCGAAGGTCTGGTCGGCAAGGAGTACATGGCCGGCAACATCTTCACCAGCCCCGGCGACAGGACGAATGCACACGAGAACATCTGCCAGGGACGGACCGTCAGCGCGCTGAGCAGCGTACGCGGCATCTGTCCGGATATTCCGTCCATGGAAGGCAGTTTCATGATGGCCGGCCTGGCCAAGGCCGCCGCTGAGACGGATCTGCGCCCCGGTCTGCAGAACAAGCCATCCAATTACAAGGTCACTGCGACTACCTACGCCGTTGCCATGGCGGAGAACCTGCCGAAGTTCGAGATCAATGTCGGCGGTGGCAAGATCGGCCTGTCGCCGCTTTGCCAGGCGAACAATACCGGCGGTGCAAAGATCACCGATGGCGGCTGGCGCAGCTGTTTCCTCGGCTCCATCGGCGTGGGTACCAAAGTTTCCACGACTTCCGAGAAGAATGTCTATGGCCGGCCGTACAAGGCCGACGGTACGGCGGGCAGTTTCTCCCTTGTGTGGGAGGATTCGCTGTGGGGCAACGACCACGACAACGACGTGGTCGCCATGATGAGCTACTGCGTGGGTGCTGCCTGCACGGAGACGGGGAGTTTCAACAACATCTGCTGGCGTTCGGATGCGACGAAAAGCGTCAGTGCAGCCAACACCAATACACGTGTCTGCACCACCAATGGCACCATCAACGGTACCGTAGCCGCGGACGAGGTCATGATCCGCATCGAGAACCTGTCCGCCTACGCCGGCAATGCGATGCTTACCGGTTACACCATCACCGGTTCCAACGCGGCCGATGGCGTGCAACGCCTGGCCTTGCGACCGGGTAACCAGGACAACTCGGTACTCACATCCGTCAATGACTTTCCCGGCACCTGGCAGAAGCCGGTCGTCATCAAGTACAAGCTTTCAAAGGGCGCAGCTGGCCAGCTGGAGAGCCCGCTGTGGTATGCGGCCAAGTACGGCGTGCCTGCCGGCAAGAAGTGGGACAGCAAGAAGCCCGGCGTGCCGGACAACTACTTCCTGGCGCGCAACCCCGCCAAGCTCAAGGAAGCGCTGGAATCGATCTTCGACAGCGCTGCCGAAGGCGATGCCCCGGTCGGCGGCAGCGGTGCCGGTGCACGCATCACCACTGGTTCGTTCACGGTGTCGTCCCACTTCACTGTGCCCAGCGGCTCCTATGACTGGACCGGTGATGTGATTGCCACGCGCGTGGCCACCAATGGTACCGATGAGGCCGAACTGTGGCGTGCCTCCAGCAAGATCGCCGGCTCAACCCGTCGCATCTATACGGCGACAGCGCCCACCAGCACGGCAAATGATGGGGCCGTCACGCCGGCCAAGGTGGTGGAATTCCTCGCTACCAATATTCCAGGGGCCAACGACCGGGAGAAACTGTCGGTACTGGGCTTCAGTGATTCCATACCTGGATGGATAGGAGAGGGCACCAATAGTGAGAAGCTCTCCCGGCTGATGACCTTCCTGCGCGGGTCTCCGGTGAGTGGCCTGCGTACACGCAGCACGCCGCTGGGCGATATCGTCAACTCGACAACGGAAATTGTTTCCAACCGCGATGATTATGGTTATGCGTCGTGGTCGACCTATTCCACCGAGTGGAAGAAGACCCTGGGTACGGCATACAAGAGCTTTCTGACCGCCAAGCGAGCCGCAAACGGGCCGCCGACGATGGTCTATGTCGGTGCCAACGACGGCATGCTGCACGGCTTCAACGGGTCTGACAGTGCCGCGGCGGGTAACGAGGAGCTTGCCTTCATTCCCTCCGGTGCGCTTCAGCACATCAGTGAGCTCGCCAATCCTAAATATGGCCATCGCTACTACGTGGACGGTCCGCTGACCTCGTCGGACGTGTATTACGGCGACGCCTGGCATTCGGTGCTGGTCGGTACCACGGGCGGCGGCGGCTCCAGCAAGGCACCCAATGCAAGCGGCGTCGGTTTCGGCTCGGTGTTCGGCCTGGATGTGGGCGACCCCACCGGCTTCAATGCCGACAAGGTGCTGTGGGAAGTTTCCGGAAAGACCGAGTCCGATCTGGGTTTCGTGCTCGGCAAGCCGGCGATCGTGCCGCTGACCGCGCCTTCGGCCAATGCCGCACCACGGTTCGTGGCCCTGTTCGGCAATGGCGTGAATTCCACCAGCGGCAAGCCGGTACTGTTCGTGGTGGATATCGCCACAGGCCAGGTACTGAGCAGGATCAGTCCGGCAGGCGCCGGCTATGCGGGGCGTAACGGTCTGATCAACCTTGCCCCGGTGGCGCTCAAGAATGCCGACGGCATCACCGACACGGTGTATGCGGGCGACATGCAGGGCAACCTGTGGAAGTTCGACCTGTCCGACAG
>JAFAFF010000365.1 GCA_023423605.1 Pseudomonadota bacterium | reverse complement strand
GTCCAGTACTTCGACGGCGCGTTCCAGACTCCGCCGATGCTTTATGTGGAGGGAGACTCCTTGCTGAAGGCGTCTTCCGGGGAGGAGGAAGCTGAACGGATGACCGCGGCGTCCCGCCAGGCCGCCGCTGCCCGCAGGCAGCAGATGGATGGACTGGCCAGCGCGAGGGGACGGATTGATCCGTCCACGCTCTCCGAGGAAGACGCGCAGGCACTGCGCTCGGCCGGCGCGGAGGCAGACGCGCAGATGCCATCGCTGACGCCGTCGCCGGATGTCCGTCGGGAGGCGATGGACATCGATGAAGGTTACGTGTCCGACGAGGATGCAGGTGAGGTCACCGGACCCGCTGCCGAACAGGGGGCCAGCGGCTGGCAGGATGATCTCTTCGACGAGATATTCAAGCTTATCCAGCGCCTGGATACCGAGTGGCTGGGCCGCTTCAGTGACCTGTTGGCCAAATATGTGCAGTTCTTCAATAGGCTCACTGACGTGATGAGTCTATTGAAGGACTCGATCACCGATGTAAAGGACGGGAAGCTCGACGTGGATTTCACGAAGTTGCGCGAAGAGCTCACGAAACTCGCCAGCGGCGTAGGCCTGGGGGGCAACTTCCGGAACGATCAGGAAGCGCAGGCGTTTCTCGATGAACTGGGCATCGAAGGTCTGATCATCACGAACAATCCGCCGGCGACCACCTGGCAGCTTGCGGTGGACCCGACGCTGATCAACCAGCTGGTAGACGTCTTCCCGAAGAATCCCGTATCGCTGGATCCCGCCGCGCACGCCGCGATCATCAGCGCGAAGGACAGCCTGATGGAGCGGTTCAATCACATCAACCGCGCGCTGCCGGACAAGTACCAGCGCCAGCTGCAGTCCTGGGACACGCTGGTGAAGACCCTCAGCGGCACCGTCGACTCGATGGCCGAGTCCACGGGCCTGATCCTGCAGAACATCAGCTGAAACGAACGCAGCAAACGCAGCAACGAGGAGAGCACGTCATGCCAGATCCCGCACATTCATCCCCGTCAACACAGCGCCGCGTGTCGATGCCGCCGTATGTGGATTACACGAAGGCCTCCGGCCATGCTCATCGATCAGCATTTCCATTTGAAGGAGCGACCAACGGAACCGTGCCGGGCAACCGTCAGGCGCAGGACGGTAACCGCAGCTTCCTGCATGACGAATGGATGGCAAGGCCGGTTGACCGTGCAGGAACGTGCGATGACACGCGGTGGGGGACGTCGTTCCGCCAGCCGCAGCATATCTACAACCAGAGTGGCAGCAGGGACGCAGGCATGGATGGCCAGTCGCGTGGAACTGCCGGCTGGCAGACGCATGGCGCTGACTCGGCGCGTGGGTCGGCCGACGCAACATCCAGACAGGCCGCGACGGCTCGTGCGGTTCCAGAACGGGATGCCCAGAAGATCATGTCCGAGGTCGGATGCATCCTGCATACCATCCAGGAGCAGGAGCCCAAGGCGGAAATTCTGCAGCGCAGGCAGGGCGGTGGGGCACTGACAGCAAACAGCTTCTACTCCGAAGCTGAAATTGAAATTTCACAGAACAGGCGGGAGGAGTGCACCAGGCAGGTACTGGCGTCATTGAATCTCCCGGCGAAGTATCCGGGCATGGTGGAGAAGATCCTGGCCGCGCAGGGTTCCTACGGCGCGGAGAAGGCGATCGACGCATGTCGCGTCATTTCATTGCCGGACTGCCAGCAGTACCCAGGCAGGACAGCAGCGGTCCGCAATGCGCTCACGGAATACCTGACAGGGGCCAAGGGCGACTATGGCTCTGGCGAACTCGCGTGCTGGGGATTTGCGAAGAGCCGGCTTGATCGCCTGGAGATTGCGCTTGGAAAACTGACTGAAAGCATCGGTCGTCGGGCGATTCGTGATGCCGTGCTGCGGGATCTGACGCCGGCCATACTCCGTAAAATGGAGGTAAACGGCTGGGATATTTCACAAAGCGCATTCATCAGTGCCTGCCATATGACCGATGTGTGCGGCTATTTCGGCGCGTTGAACTCCAACCGCCCACTGGATCTGAAGCTGATGGAGTGCCTCCCGCAGTTGCTGGGCAGGGCACCGGGCCATGATCCTGGTCCACCGGGGGGCGGCACTCATGATCCAGCGCGATACAACGATGGCCCGGCGCCGCCGCCCGCGTTTCCCGCAACGCCTTACGGCAATCCCATGCCGATGATGCCGGTGCCGACGCAGACGGCTCCCGGCTCGCCGATCCATCTGAACATCCGGGTCAATCCCACCATGCGCAACGTGCAGTTCAATCCTTCCGGAAAGAGCGGAGGGAATGACGAGACGCGCGACGAGAGCTCGACGACATGGCCCAACGGTGATCCGTCCCGTTCCGTCAACCGGCACATGACCATTCCGGCTTGGAGCCGGGGCGGTTCGGTGGATATCGACGTTGACCCCTCCATGCACAACATCCAGATTCCCTTCGATTCGGATATGGATGACGGGTTCCCGGAGGAAGCCATCCCGCAGCGCGTCGAGGTCGCTATACCAGTACGATCTCCGCATGGCGGTCTGCCGGACCAGGTTTCCGATACGGATCCTGATGACGATGCAGATGGGGTCCCGACCCACGACACTCCGTTTGTTTCGGGCAATGTCCGGCAGTCGGCAGGTCATGCATCGCATACGGGTACGTCCGAGCCGCATGACGCGTACGGGCCAGATCAGGACACCGGTCCCGTCATCACCGGGGCTGACACGGGGCAACGCGAGGAGGACATCGTGATGGCTGAGCTCGTGGATGCCCTTGAGGCTCCCATCCGTCCGGTAGCGGCCCACCTGGACCCGCTGGTCAACCTTGATGAGCAGCCGATCGAGCCAACAGTGCAACCGGGTACGTTCCAGGCAAGGCTCGAGCCGGACGTGGGTATGCCGCGGAAGCATCTGGGGCTTTTCCTGGACAAGGCCAATCCGGGGATGATCCGCCCGATGGGCGCCTTCGGCACGGGGCGTTATCTCAACCACCTGGCACGGCGCAACAACGTGAACATGGCACCCGACCAGGAGCGGCTTGCACGGGAAACCGCCGAGAAGGCCATCGCAGAGCGCAAGCTGAACGTTACGGACGCGCCGACAGCCGTCGAGTGGAACAACGACGAGGAGGGGCGTACCGATGCCAGGTGGCACTCCGATCAGCTGGTGAAGCCCACCATTCCGCAGGTGACCCACCGTGGCCGCGGCGCGCTGCTCGACAGGGATGTTGACCTGAACGGCCCCCGCCGCGGCTTCGGCCAGGCACGGTGATGGCGCCGGTCCGGGCATCACAGGTCCCGCAGCCCACTGAGGTGGTGGCTCGACTTGCAGCCATGATTTCCGCCGAGACCGATACGGTCGCGGCGGAAATCAAGCCTGGCTTGCGACTGCATGAGGATCTCGGCGTGGATTCACTTGAAATGGCCAGCCTGCTGGTGGCGATAGAAACCGACTTCGACGTTGTGATCGGTGCAGACGGCGTTGCGAGCGTCCACACGGTCGCAGACCTGGCCGGCGCCGTCGAGAAAGCATGTTTCCAGCGACAATGAGCCGGCGCTGGCTGCTCGGTGTCCTGCTGCTGCCGGGGATCGCACAGGCCGGCATCCACGCATCGCTGTCCAGCGATGGTCGCCTGCTGGTCAGCGGATGCCCGACGCCCGGCTCGCTGGAGTTCCATCCGCACGCCAGGCCCGGTCGGCAGCCTTTACGCACTGCTGGAACGGTCCTTCGGGTACCAGGCGCTGAACTTCAGCGCCTGTTCCATACCGTGGCGCAGGAGACGGGCGTCGACGTACGCCTGCTGCAGGCAGTGGCGCTGCAGGAATCCGGCTTCGACCCGCATGCACGTTCGCCGGTTGGCGCGGTAGGACTGATGCAGTTGATGCCTGGAACCGCCCATCGCTTCGGAGTGACCGACCGCCACGACGCCTTGCAGAACCTGCGTGGCGGCGCTGCCTATCTGCGCTGGCTGCTGGGACGTTTTGATCACGATGTGCGTCTTGCGCTTGCCGCCTACAACGCCGGAGAGGGTGCAGTGATGCGTCATGGCAAGCGAGTGCCGCCATTTCCGCAAACCCATGCCTATGTGGAGGCCGTGCTGGCAGCCTATGCGCGCACCCATTCCGGAATCCCGGAGGAATCAACGTAAGGAATTCATTGCAAATACAACTCTGCTGATTCTGTCGCGGATGAAGTTTCACCAGACTGATGGTTGTCGCGCAACTGTCGCTGCTCAACCAATATCCCATGCCGTATGTGTTGAAAATCCTGTCGGGAAGCTTGAACGGCGTCGAGTATTCGCTGTCGGGTGAGGAAACCATCTTCCATGTCGGTCCACATGCCGATCTGCTCAATGGAACCGCCGAACGTCTTCTTGGCGGCGCGGAGAACGTGTTCTATCTGCCGGCGGACCTGCCAGCCGCAGCCTTCGTCATCCGTGTCCGGACATCCGCCGAGGGTGATCAGCTCCAGCTGGGTGAGCGCAGCGACGAACAGGCGTCGTGGGAGTGGCGATCACTGTCCTGCCAGCAGCCCGAGTGCGCGGGCCAGATGTACTTTGCGGTCCGCAGTACCACGGAGGCATGGACATCGGACGTCACCGGGTTCGCTGTTCCCTGCGTGCCGGCCACATTGGGTGCGGAAACAGCGTCAGCGCCCGCAACCACGCACAGGACTTCGCGTCCGGCAGTGGTCCTGGGCGGTCTTGCGGCGTGTGCCCTCGTTCTGTCGGCGGCCTTCTTCTACTGGCGCCATCAGCCTGAAGCACGGGTCCGCAGCCTTGCCAGCATACTCCAGGATGCTCCCGCCGATTATCAGATCCTGGCCGGTGAAAGGGACCTCCTGTATGTATTCGCGGCGCGCAGCAGCGACAAGGCCTGGGCCGAGCGCGCCAGCCGACGCCTGCAGCGGCAGGGCGACGTCCATCTGGTCCGCGACGATGAAGCGCGCCGGCTGGAAGCGCTGTTGCTGGCCGCCGGGCTGGACGTCGTGGTGGTGCGCCTGCGGGATCCCGCGCGCCCGGAGATCATCCTGAGTGGGATCGCCAGCGAACGCCATGTCGACACGGTCCGGCGCCTGCTTGAGGGACAGATTCCCTGGCGACACCAGTTGCAGGTCAGCGCCATGAGCGACCAGCGCCTGATCTCGCTGGCGCGGGAAAAGCTGCGCGTGCTCGGCATCAGCACGCGCATCGAGCCGCACGGTACCCGCGCCAGCATCGTCAACGACGTCTTCCTGGATGATGCCGCGCTCGGCGCGATGACAGCGGCAGCCGCGGCGTTCCACGAACAGTGGGGTCGCCGTCGCATCAGCATCCAGCCCCAGCTTTGGGACGATCTGCTGCAGGGACGTTCCTATCGTTACTCACCAGGCCAGCTGCTGTCCGTTGGTAGCGGTCGGTGGGGGTATGCCGGCGCATCTGGCCAGAATCTGCAGGCTGCGCCCTGATTCTTTCATTTCTTCAAGGAAACGTGATGGATACAACTGGAGCATCCAACAAATTACCTGGTCCGCCGGGATGGGGCGACCCGCCGGTCGGTGGTGGCAATGGTTCGAAGTGGGAGGGTTGGATGAGCCAGCACTCCCAGGCATTCGATGCTGGCGTCAATAACCTGAAAGCCAAGCTCAAAGATGCGTTTGACCAGCTGAAGAATAATCCCGGCGATCCGGACAAGCTGGCCCAGTACCAGAGCGCGCTGTCCGAGTACAACATGTACCGCATGTTGCAGTCGAACTCGACCAAAAGCCTGACCGACCAGAGCAAGGCGGTCATCCGCAACCTGGCCTGACCCCAACCGCCGCGCCGGCGCAGCCCGCCCCCGCCCAGCGTGAGACATCCACGTGATCGCCACCACCCTTTCCGTATCTGCCGCGACTGGCGGACAAGCCCTCGGCGCGACCTCCGTGCCCCTTTCCGACCGCTTCACCACGGCCCTGGCACGCAGTTATGTGTCCGCCGGCAGCGAGCGCGACGCCATCATCGACGCCGCGAGCGATCCCGCCGTTGCCGCCGACCCGCAGCGTCTGTACGAACTGCAGCTGCAACAGGAGGCCTATACCAAGAAGATCGCGGTCAGCTCGGCCCTGATGAGCCACTTCACCAAGGGCGTCGAGACGCTGTTGAAGAGCTGAATCATGCGTTTCCTCAAGCGCTTGTTCCCGTTTTCGCTACTGTGTCTTCTCCTGGCGGGCTGTGGTCGTTCCGAGCTCCTGCAGGGGCTCGACGAGCGGCAGGCCAACGAAGTGGTCGCCGTGCTGTTGAACCACAACATCGATGCCAGGAAGACCCTGCAGGGCAAGGCCGGTTTCGTGGTGGGCGTGGCGGGTACGGATCTTGCCGAGGCCATCAACATCATCCAGATGAATGGTCTTCCTTCCATGCCACGCACGCAGGTGGCCGCGCTGTTCCCGCCGGATGCAATGGTCAGCACGCCGCTGGCCGAGCGTGCCCGGCTGTTGTCGGCCATCGAGCAGCGGCTTGAGGAGTCGCTTTCCACACTTCAGGGCGTTCAGTCGGCGCGTGTGCATGTCAGCTATGACGCGGGGCCGGCCGAAGGCTCCCTGCAACAGCGCAAGCCATCGGCCATACACGTGGCGGCCCTGCTGGTCCATTCACGTGACGCGGACGGTCAGGCGCTGCTGGTCATGGCCAAGCGCTTCCTGCGCAATGCATTTGTTGACGTTGCCTATGACAACGTATCGGTCGTCCTGACCCCGGCTGCCGAGCCGAAAACACTGGCGGTCACGCCGATGCAGAACAGCGGATGGTCCTGGCGAGCCCTGCTTGCACCGTTGCTGCTGCTGGCAGTGATCGGCGGCGTCCTGATCTGGCTGTTGCGCAGCACGCACGGCACCGCAGAACGCCTGCGCGCGCGCTGGAAGGACCGTCATGCCGGGAGGGGCGATGCGGCTGGACACTGATGCGTTGCGGGTGCTGCATGACCCCGTTTCGTATTACCGGCCCTGGCACAACCGCTCGGGCGGGCTGTGTGCGCGGCAGCGCAGTGCGCTGAACCGCTGGCTGGTGCGCGAGCATGGGTTGCGTGCCCCGGCAGCGCTATGCAATGACCATGCGCCGCTGGCAGATCGCTTGTTGGCGAACTGGCATCGTGTGCCCGGAACGGCCTGGTTGATGGCGTGTGCCGGGCAGCGACGCGCCCTCATGGGGTCGCGCCTGCTGCTGGCTCAGCCGTCCGTGGTGCACGCCTTCATGCGGCTCGGTTTCCGCGAGGCAAAGCACACGCTGGACACTGGACTGAAACCGGAGGACCTGCTGGCCTGGGGTGGCAATCACCTGCAGATGGGCCTGCAGGAGCGGCTGCCGGGGTGGCTGGCCGATCGACTGCGCCTGTGTTTTGCCGGCCTGCCGGTGGCGTCGCACCGTGCGGGGGAGTCTGAAGAATTCGATATGACGTGTTTCTGGAGTGCGTGGAACCATGCTGCAGGGCTACCCGGAAGAACTGTTGGACTATGCGGTTGACGATGTCATCCAGGCTGCCAGCGTGCACAAGGCGCTGGATATGCACCGACTTGAGGAATTCGCTCGACGCCGCGCGGCGCGCCAGCTGGATCACGCGCGTCTCGATGCGGACGCGCTGCGGGGCCAGGCGGCTGCGGATGGGTATCGTGACGGCCTGATCACGGGCCTGGCCACGCTGCAGCCGCTGCTGCAGGTCCTGCGCGGCGAACAGGTCGCCCTGGCGCAGGCCGTCGCCGGCCATATCGAGCGGGCCCTGCACGACATGGCGGCTGCGCCGGATATGGTGGTCGAGCAGGTATGCGCGGCGTTCCGGGCCCGCATGGCGGCCGCCCCGGGCGCAGACCGCGCGGTACTGCATGTGCCCGCCGATGACGACCGCCTGCTGGAAGCGCTGCGCGCCGAGCCACGGTTGGCCGGCCTGGAGCTGCGCGCTTCCGACCGCCGGTTGCCATTGCTTGAGGTCGGGCCGATGGCATGGCAACTGGATATTGCAGGCACGCTGGCCGAAGACGTCGAGCGGGCGCTGGAGTGCGAGATACCGGGTGTCACTTCGGCGCTTGACACTCTCGCCGCGCGATACAGCGAGCAGCTCCTGCGCCAGCTGGGGAATGCCGCGCAGGCTCATGGTTTCGCACAACTGAGGAACGACCAATGATCGGCATCGAGCGCGTGGAGAGGGGTATTGCTGTGATGGAAGGCCGGTGCGCCGTCCAGGTTTCGCTTGCCGAACGGGCGCGACAGGCGATGGGTCACCGGGAAACGAGCGGTACGGCAGGCGATCGCGATATGCCGGTCGACGAGATCACCCTGCCCGTCGAGGATCCGGAGATACCGGAAGAAGAAGGTGAAAGCGGTGAAGAGCCCAGCGAGGAAGAAATCGCGCTGCGGCTGGCGTTGGCCAGGGCGATGGGGCGTGTGTGGTTCCAGGAATTGGTTTTTTTCAGCTCCGAGGAGGAAAGCGGTATCCCGGAACTGTCGATCGACATCTGAGCCCCAGCCTGGCGGCCCTTCATTCCCGATGACATCGGTGCCCGTTATGCTGTGCCGATGCTGCCCAAGAAAACCGCTCTCCCCCTGATCTGCCTTGCCCTGCTCGCCAGCCCCCTCGCGCAGGCGCGGGGTACGATCGAAAAAGTCGATATCCGTGGCCTGGACAAGGACGACGACGCCGGCATCATCGAGAACATCGAGGTGTCGCTGTCGCTTTACGACACCATCGGCAAGGTGCAGGGCGAGTCCCGGCTGGAATACCTGTTGTCGCAGGCCGAGCGGCAGACCCGCGAAGCGCTGGAACCCTTTGGTTTCTACAACCCCACCATCACCGTGGATGCGCCGCGTGACGGTGAAAAGGTACGGGTGGTCATCGATGTGGCCAAGGGGGAGCCCGTGCGGGTGCGCAAGGAGCATGTCGAGATCACCGGCCCGGCGATATACGACCGCTACCTGCAGGAGGACATCCAGGCCTTCAGGCCGCAGCAGGGTGACCCTTTCGACCACACCACCTACGAGGCCAGCAAGATCAAGGTCACCCGGCGGCTGGCTGAACGTGGTTATTTCGATGCCGACTACACCCAGCGCCAGGTGCAGATCACCCGCGCGGAAAACGCGGCCGACATCGACCTGACCTGGGACAGTGGTCGTCGCTACAACATGGGCCCGATCACCTTCAACCAGGACTATTTCGTGGACCGGCTGTTCGATCCGCTGGTGTACTGGGAAGAGGGAAGCTACTTCCATGAGGGCAAGCTGGATCGCCTGCGGGAATCGTTGACCAAGCTGGATTACTTCAGTGTCATCGACATCCAGCCGCATCCGGAACAGGCCGACGACAACGGCGATGTCCCGGTGGAGGTCAACCTGACCCGGGCCAAGCGCAGCATCTACAGCGCCGGCCTGAGCTACGGCAGCGAGAGTGGCGCCGGTGTGCGTGGCGGCCTGGAACGCCGTTACCTGAACAGTCGCGGCCACAAGATGAACACGCAGCTGGACTATGCGCAGAAGCGCAAGAGCCTCATCACCAGCTACCGCATTCCCGCCTTCCGCTGGCTGGATGGCTGGTACACCTTCGCCGCCAGCGCCTATGACGAGCAGACCGACTATATCGATCTGCGCAATATCAAGCTGATGGCCAGCCGCAGCGGGCAGATCAATGAATTCTGGACCGCCACGGCTTCGTTGAATGCACTGCGCGAGCGGTGGGGCTACGCATCCGGCACCGAGTTCACCAATGCGGTGTATCAGTATTCCACCCTGTTCTATCCACAGCTGGCGGCGGATTACGTGAATGTCGATGACCGGCTGTTTCCGCGCAGCGGCCTCAGCGGGAACGCAACGCTGCGCGGCGGTATCGACGGCGTGGGATCGGATACCAGTTTCGTCCAGGCGAACCTGGCGGTGCGCTGGTATGTGCCGGTCGGTGAAAGCAATCGCCTGATCCTGCGCGGCGAGGGGGGAACCACTTGGACCAACGATCTGGTCGCCATGCCGCCGAGCCTGCGCTATTTCGCCGGTGGCGACCGCAGCATCCGGGGTTATGCCTACCGCGAGGTGGGACCGCGCACTCCCGCGCCTGACCGCTTCGCGCTGGGTGCGAAGCATCTGGTGGTCGGCTCGGCCGAGTACGAACACTATTTCGGCGGCGGCCCATGGGGCGCGGCGGCATTCGTGGATACCGGCAGCGCGTTCGACAACTCCATCGACCTGCACACCGGTGTCGGTATCGGCGTGCGCTGGAAGTCGCCGGTGGGCCCGGTGCGCGTGGATGTGGCCCACGGCCTGAATGACCCGGATTCCAACTTCCAGATCTACCTGAACATCGGAGCCGACCTGTGAGTGCGCCGACCCCGACGCCGCCGGCCCGTCCGGCCCCCGCGCCACGCGTGCGCTTCTACCGTCGCCGCCGCTTCTGGGCCTGGTCCGGGGCCGGCGCGCTGGGCGTCGTCCTGCTGCTCCTGCTGGGCCTTTACTGGTTGCTGCAGACCGTTGCCGGTCGCGATGTACTGCTGGCCCAGGTGGTGGCACGGCTGCCTGCCGGGGCCACGTTCACCTGGGATGAGGCCGATGGTCCCCTGGCCGGCCCGTTGACCCTGCGCAATGTGGATTTCCGCTATGACGACATCCATTTCCATGCCGAGCGCGCCTATCTGAAACCGGACCTGCGGCCGCTGCTGAGCCGCAAGCTGCTGCTCGACGAACTGGCACTGGACAATGCGTCGCTCAACCTGGCCAAGAGCGATGAGCCATTCGAACTGCCTTCCTGGCCCGATTCCCTGCCGCAGATCGAGATGCCGCTGGCCATGCAGGTCGATGTCATCGCGGTGAACGGCTTGCGGATCACCTCCGGTGGCGAGCCGATGATCGATATCGCACGCATGGCCGGCGGGATCGAGGTGGCCAATGGCGAGTTCAAGGCAACCCGCCTGCGGGTGGACAGTGACCAGGGCAATTTCGGCATCGATGGTCATTACGTTCCGGCCAGGGATTACGACACCGACCTGACTGCGACCGCTATATTGCCGGCGCCACGCGGGCGCACCCCGGCGAGCCTGGGACTGGTGGCGCGGGGCGACCTGGGTCACATGGAAGTGGCGGTGGCCGGCCGTGCGCCGAAGCCGTTGCGTGCAATGCTGACGTTCGACGGCCGCACCGACCCCTCCTGGGGTGCCAGCGTGCGCAGCGATGAACTGGACCTGCGGTTGCTGGGACCGGCGCTGGCCGATTCCACGATCGAACCGCTGTCATTGGATTTCACCGCCAGCGGCAAGGGCGGTCGGGCCGATCTGCAGGGCAGGGCGCAGATGGGCGAGAACGTGGTCGAGCTGGCACCGTCCCGGGTGCAGCTCGAAGACCAGGTACTGAACGTTTCGCCGCTGATGCTGAAAATCTTCGGCGGCGAAGCGCGCCTGACCGGCAATGCGGATTTCCGTGACCAGGACAACCAGAAGATCAATTTCTCGATCGTTGCCAGGGACATGACGTACCTGCCGGCGGAAGATCCATCCACGGCCGGCGATGCACCGGTGCCGGTGACGCTGCAGGAAGCACGCATGGGCCTGGCCGGCACGTTGCAGGCATGGGCGGCGATCGGCCGTGCCGACGTGGAACGCGATGGCCAGCAGGCGGCACTGCAGTTCGATGTGCGTGGCAACCAGAACGCTGCACGGATCCAGACGCTGGAAGCGCGCACGCCGGGCGGTACCCTGGGCCTGGAAGGCCAGGTGGCATGGGCACCGCAGCTGCAGTGGGATGCCACCGCGACGCTGCACAACTTCGATCCGGGGTACTTCGCGCCGGGCTGGGACGGCCGTCTTTCCGGCAACCTGGCATCAAAGGGGCGCCAGCGGGAAGTGCCGGCCAACGCGCCACCGGGAACGACCGGCGCGATCGAAGCCACCGTGGATCTGCCGTCCTTGAAGGGCAGCCTGCGCAAGCGTGCACTGGATGCGCAGGGCAAGTTCGCGGTGCAGGGCGACCAGGGCGAAGGCACCCTGCGCCTGAGCCTGGGCGACAGTCGCGTGACCGCGTCCGGCAAGGTGGGCGATCAACTGGATATCGATGCTCGGTTCGAACCGCTGCAGCTCGGTGACCTGGTGCCCGGCGGTGCCGGCGGACTGCGTGGACAGGTACAGGTGAAGGGCCGTCGCGACGCACCGGACATCAGCGCCGACCTGGTGGGCAGCAACCTGCGCTGGGATGACTGGAGTGCGGATTCCTTCAGCCTGAAGGGCCACCTGCCGTGGCGCGGCGATAATGGAGCGCTGGCGCTGCAGGGCCGGAACGTCAACGTCGGCATGCTGCTGGAAAGCCTGGACGTGGAAGCGCGCGGTGGCATCAGCAACCTGTCGTTGTCTGCGCGCACCCACAACGACATGGGCGCCATCGACCTGCAGGGCGACGTGCGCCAGCAGGGCGGGCAATGGCGTGGACAGCTGGCCAGCCTGCGCATCGCACCGGTGAAGGGCGATGCCTGGGCGCTGCGTGCGCCGGCCGGATTCGTGGTCAACGGCGGCAGCTTCAGTCTTGCCGATACCTGCCTTGGCGCGGCCACCGGTGGCGCGCTGTGCATGCAGGCCAATTGGCCGCGCGAAGGGCTGACAGTGCGCGGCGATACGTTGCCGCTGGCGCTGGTACAGCCGTGGCTGCCCCCGACATCCGGCCGACGCATCCATCTGCGCGGTGAAATAACCCTGGATGCGCAGATCCGTCCCCGTGGCAATGCGTGGGAAGGCCACGTGGAAGTCCGTTCGCCCGAAGGTGGCGTGCGCCTCGGCGACAATGCCCGCGGCGAGCTGGTGCGCTATGACCAGTTCTCGGTGAAACTGGACATGACTCCGGCACGCATCGATGGCTTCCTCGGCATGGGCTTCCAGGGCGATGGCTTCGTCAATGCCCGCGTGCAGACCGGCTGGGATGCCAGTGCACCGTTGACCGGCGAGCTGTACCTCAACATGGCACGGCTGTACTGGCTGGAGCTGTTCTCGCCGGACATCGTACGTCCCACCGGACAGATAGAAGGCCATGTCAGCCTGCGCGGAACCCGTGGCCAGCCCTCGCTGGGCGGCGAGGCCACGCTGCGCGATTTCAAGGGCGAATTCCCGGCCCTGGGCCTCACCTTCGAGCAGGGCAAGGGCAGCTTCACCGCGCAGCCCGACGGTTCGGCGAAGATCACCGCGCAGGCCAATTCGGGCAAGGGTACGCTGTACGTGGATGGCGGCCTGTCCTGGTTTGGTGATGCGCAGCCGCTGCAGCTGCATATCCACGGGGAGAACGTGCTGCTGTCCAACACTCCGGAACTGCGCATCGTCGCCAACCCGAACCTGGATTTCACCCTGGCCGGCACCGCGATGCAGCTCAAGGGCGAGGTACACGTGCCGGAGGCGGACATCGACCTGGAGCGCCTGGATCGCGGTACGTCGGTCTCCGAGGACGTGGTGGTGCTGGATCCGGTGGACCCGGAGGAAACCGCGACCTCGCCGCTGGACATGGACCTGACGGTGAGCCTGGGCGACAGCGTCAAGATGGCCGGTTTCGGGCTGAAGGGCGCGCTGACCGGCAAGATGCAGGTGTGGGCACGGCCGGGCCGGGAGATGACGGCCAACGGCGGGCTGGAAGTCAGCGGCCGCTACAAGGCCTATGGACAGGACCTGACCATCACCCGTGGCCAGCTCACCTGGAACTACAACCCGGTATCCGATCCACGCATCAACCTGCGTGCGGAGCGCCGTGTCGGCGACATCACCGCCGGTATCGATGTCAGCGGTCGCGCCATGCAGCCGCGCGCGCAGGTGTGGTCGGAGCCGTCGATGTCGCAGTCCGAAGCGCTTGGCTACCTGGTGCTGGGGCGCAGCCTCACCGGTGCCACCAGTGGCCAGGCCGACCAGGTCAATGCCGCATCGGCAGCGCTGTCTGCCGGCAGTGGCCTGCTGGCATCGCAGCTGGGCGCCAAGCTGGGACTGGATGATGCCGGCGTCAGCCAGTCGCGCGCGCTGGGCGGTTCGGTGCTTGGCGTGGGCAAGTACATTTCGCCGAAGCTGTATGTGGGCTATGGCGT